>NZ_RZQG01000324.1:0-6137 GCF_003998635.1 Mesorhizobium sp. M7D.F.Ca.US.004.03.1.1 | reverse complement strand
GGCTACGACGTCGTCTTGAACAGCCAGGACGCCAAAACGCTTGAAAAATCCCTGAATGTGCTGAAACCGGGTGGCAAGCTCATCTCCATCTCCGGTCCACCGGATCCCGAATTTGCCAGGAAGCAGGGACTGAACGTGGCGCTGAGGCTGGTGCTGCGCTTTCTGAGCCGTGGAATCCGGGCCAGGGCCAGGCGCCGTGGCGTGAAGTTCTCGTTCCTTTTCATGTGGGCGCAGGGTGAGCAGCTGAGCAAGATCGCGTCGCTCATCGAATCCGGTGCGATCCGCCCGGTTGTCGATCGGGTCTTTCCCTTCGAAGCGACCAACGAGGCTCTGGCCTACGTCGAAACAGGACGCGCCAAGGGCAAGGTGGTCATCAAGGTCAGGTAGGATACCTGTCACATCTTCGATGTCATGGATCAATTCATCCCGGTAGGATCGATCGTTGTCAGGCGTGCCCTGGCCTCGATGAGGCGCCTTTGCGCGGCCCTTATCCGGCCGCACAATGCGAGATTAAGGGCGACGCCAGCTTCCTCGTCCAGCAAGTCATTCGCGCGCTTGAGAGAGTTTTCAGCTCGTCTTATGCGCAGTCTGGCGTTGGCCGTTTCGATGCTGTGAATTTCAATCATCTGTCCAGAGTCCTTTGGAGTTCCGGTCCCTTCCTTGAGTAAACCGCCGCTGATCGGATTGGTTCCAGCCATGGCGGGCACCGCCCGTGGCAGGCGGAGCGATCCAGTCGGGCCTACAACGCTGTCGCTGCGGTGGTGACCATGCCTGCCAGGCGCTGCGCTACGTCCGAGCCTCACTGCAACGCTGACTCTTTTCCCTGCCCTCAAACGTCTTAGCTACAGTGAAGCAACGGAGCAGGGTCGATGAGCCTCAAGGACAAGAAAATCGTGGTCACCGGTGGCAGCCGTGGGCTTGGCCTCGGACTGGTCGAAGCGCTGGTCGAACAGGGCGCCAGCGTGACTGTCGTTGCCCGCGGCGCCGAGGCGCTGGAGGCGGTCGGTGCGCGGCTCGGGGTCGCCACCATCTCAGCCGACGTCACGGACGAGGACGCGGCCTATCGCATTCTTGGCGAAGTCCGCCCTGACATCGTGGTGCTGAACGCTGGCGCTACGCCTCGGATGGGGCGGCTGGATCAGCTGAAGTGGGAGGATTTCTCCATTGCCTGGGAAACCGACGTCAAGGCGGGGCTCTACTGGCTGCAGGCGGCGCTCAACCTGCCGCTCAAGCCGGGCAGCCGGGTGCTGGTGGGATCAAGCGGGGCTGCCGTCACCGGATCGCAGATGTCGGGTGGTTATGGCGGCTCCAAGCGCATGCTCTGGTTCATGGCCAAATATGCCAATGGTGTTGCGCAGGAAAAGAAGCTCGGCATCCGCTTCCAGGCGATCGTACCGCGGCAGATGATCCTCGGTACCGGAACCGGCGATGCCGCGGCCAACGCCTATGCAGGCTCGATGGGCATTACGCCGGAACAATTCGTCACCCGCTTCGGCGCGCCGATGCCGCCCAGGGCGTTCGGCGACAGAGTGGTTTCAGTGCTCGAAGACCCGCAATATGCCGAGGGCGTCGTCTTCGGCCTCAACGGCGATGCGGGCGTGACCGTGATTGAGGGCGCGGCGGCTTGAGCGAGCGAGAACCTGCCGTGGACCGCGACCGACAGGAAGGGCTGCTTGCCCTTGCCGCCGCGCTGCGGCCGGAGCTGCACCGCTACTGCGCGCGTCTGATGGGATCGGTCATCGACGGCGAGGATGTCGTGCAGGACACCTTTGCCCGGGCCTTCGTTGCGCTGGACGAGCTGTGCGAGGTGCCGCAGTTGCGGCCCTGGCTGTTCCGGATCGCCCACAACCGCGCGCTGGACCTGCTGCGCAGCCGTGCGATCCGCGTCGCTGAGCCCATCGAGGCGGCGCTTGAGATTGCCGACACCAAAGCCGACCCGGTGGAGACGCTGATGCGCAGGCAAGCTGTACAGACCGCCGTGTCGCGCTTTGCGGAGCTTCCGGTTCTCCAGCGCAGCGTCATCATCCTCAAAGATGTTCTCGACGAGCCGCTGACCGAGATCGCCGCTCTGCTGGACATCACGGTCGATGCGGTGAAGGGGCATCTGGCGCGCAGCCGCGCCCGGCTTCGGCAGATCAATGCCACTGCCGCGGCGCTTCCCGACGCGCGCATCGCATCCGCCGCCGTGGTTCGCTATGCGACCCTGTTCAACCAGCGCGACTGGGACGGCTTGCGCGCGCTGCTTGCCGACGACGTCAGACTTCATCAGTCCTTGCATCCGCCGCGCTCGGGCGCCGCCGACGTCGGCATGTTTTTCACGATCTACGCCAGGAGCGATCGCGTATGGCTGACGCCGGCATGGCTCGAGGGCCGCGAGGTGATCGCGGTGTTCGAAAACCAGACCGACCCGAAGCCCCATCATTTCATGCGGCTGGAGTGGCGGGAGGGGCGGATCAGCTTCATCCGCGACTATCGCTATGTCAGCTATATCGCTGAGGATGCGGAACTGGTGCTGGCCAGGGACGCCGGATCTTTCGGTCGCGGCACCGGGCGCTGAGGGAGCATCAGCCGCGTCGGGCCGCGTCAATCGCCGCGACGTCGATCTTCCTCATGTCCATCATCGCTTCAAACGCGCGCCTGGCTTCGTCGCCGCCGGCCGCCATCGCCTCGGTCAGCGTGCGCGGTGTGATTTGCCAGGACACGCCCCATCTGTCCTTGCACCAGCCGCACGCGCTCTCCTGGCCACCATTGCCGACAATGGCATTCCAGTAGCGGTCGGTTTCCTGCTGATCGTCGGTGGCGATCTGGAACGAGAAGGCCTCGCTTTGCCTGAACGCGGAGCCGCCGTTCAATCCGATGCAGGGAATGCCGGCAACGGTGAATTCCACCGTCAACACGTCGCCCTTCTTGCCGGACGGAAAATCACTCGGCGCACGGTGAACGGCGCTCACCTTGGTGTCGGGAAAGGTCTTTGCGTAGAAGTGGGCCGCAGCCTCGGCGTCCTTGTCGAACCAGAGGCAAATCGTGTTCTTTGGCGTCTTTGGCGTTGCGTGTTCCTTTCGATCTGAAGCCGGATTTCCGTCCTTGTGTCCCGCCTACGCGCTCTTCCGAAATAGGTCGCCAACCGCTTTTCTCCACCCTTGCGCAAGCAAGCCGACAAGCGCGGCTGACCGCTTTGCGTCCCTTGGCGGAATGGTGTTTTCGGCGTCAGAGTTGATCTGGCAGACGTCAGCCCAGAAGATTGCGTGCGGTGCGCATGAAGATCTTTGAGCCGATCGGGATCAGGTCGTCGGGAAAGTCGTAGTCCGGATTGTGCAATGCAGGGTGCCGCTCGCCTGCACCGAGGAAGAACATTGCCGACGAAGCGCTGTGGCCGAACAGGCCGAAATCCTCCGAGGCGCGCATCGGCAGGGCTTCTTCGCCGTGCACGACGCCCTCTTCGTCGAGCGCGCGTTGCAGGTGCTCCACCGCATCCGGCGCGTTGACGCTGGCGACGAAGATCTCGTGATAGTCCCAACGAGCGGAAAGACCATGCTGGCCGGCGATCTTCGTGACCAGCGCTTCAGCAGCAGTGCACAGGTTTGCCATGCGCTCGTCGCGCCGGGTCCGCAGCGTCGCCCAAACCTCGGCATGCGCCGGTGCGATGCCGTACACGGCTTCGCCCATCGCGGCATGGGTGACGGTCACCATGGAGAAGTCGTCATCGGCGAAGGTTCCGCTGCCGAGCGCAGGGAGCGCCGGCATCAACTCACTGATCGCCAGCATCGGCGAGGTGCCGGTCTCGGGCATGGACGAATGCGCGGTCTTGCCCTCCAGCACGATGCGCATGCCGCGTGAAGCGCAGTTGACGACGCCGGTTTTGACCCGAACTTCGCCCAACGGCACGCCGGGCAGATTGTGCAGCGAGAAAGCGAAATCCGGCGCGATCTCGGTGAAGCGCGGATCGGCGACTACGCCGGCTGCGCCATTGCCGGTTTCCTCCGCCGGCTGGAACATCAGCACGACGCGGCCGCTTGCAGGCCTGTCGCGCCCGAGCTGACGGCCAAGGGACGCCAGGATCGCAGTGTGTCCGTCATGGCCGCACATATGCGACTTGCCCGGCACCCGCGAGGAATGCGGCACGCCTGAAAGCTCTTCGATCGGCAAGGCATCGAGTTCCGAGCGGAACAGCACCGTCGGCCCTGCCTTACCGCTGTCGTATATGGCCGCCACGCCGTGCCCGCCCAATCCGGTGAGCACTTTGTCCGGCCCGGTATCGGCGAGGAAGTCGACGACCTCTTTTGCCGTCTTCTCCTCCTCGTTGGAGATTTCCGGCTGCTGGTGCAGCTTACGCCGCCACGTGGTCAACTCGACAATGTCTCGGTTGGTCAGGGTCACGCGTTTCGGCCTCCGTTTGCTCCGATCGGCACAGTGTCGCAAACGCTTCTAGCGTACGCGATTGGGGCAGAGCGCTTTGAACTGGTCCAGCGTAACATCGTATGACGAGGCGCCGGAGCCATCGAGCAAGACGTTCTCATCCGTATCGGTTATCAGATAGTCCGTCGTCACATCCGTGCCCTTGTTGCGGCCCTGGAACAGCATGTTGGCGCCATAGAAGGTGGTGAATTTGCCGGTCTTGCAGTTGGCGATGATCTCGAAGTGCAGGGGCGCCTTCATTTCCGCGGCAATGCAATCCTCGGAGAAATCATGGCCATATTCGCGGCAGTAGACGCGCGCCTTCTGCCTGCTGTGTTTGGCCAGGATGCCGGCGTGGGTGGAGCCGATGCCTGTCTTTTTGACGATGGTGAGTTCCATTCCCACCTTGTTGCCGTAGTAGATCGTACTCGCTTGCGCCGCTGTCGGCAGGATCAAGGCGGACAGCACAACCAACAGATGTCGCATGGAAAATCCTCCCTTTCACCGGAAGGATTTCACGTGCGCGATCGCCCGGTCAAGGCCCTCGATGCAACACGGCTCGCAGAGGCCGACGCCGCTGCGAGCTGTGTCTAGATTGCTTATTGATTGATCTCGGGTTCGACGAGCTTTGCCAGGTTTCGGAGCGACTCCTGCCAGCCGAGATAGCAGGCCTCGACCGGAATGACGTCCGGAATGCCGGCCTGGGTGATGTCAATCTCGGTGCCGACCGACACCTTTCTCAAGACTATGGTCACCCGGATCTCGCCGGGCAGATTGGGATCGTCGAACCTGTCGGTGTAGAGCAGGCGCTCGGCCGGAACCAGTTCGAGATACTCGCCGCCGAAGGAATGGCTGTCGCCGGTGGTGAAGTTGCGGAAGGACATCTTGAACGTGCCGCCGACCTTTGCCTCGAGGTGATGGACCGTGCAGGTGAAGCCGTTCGGCGGAAGCCACTTGGCCAGTGCGTCCGCTTCAACGAAGGCGCGATAGACCTTCTCCGGGCTGGTCGTCAGAACGCGATGCAAACGTACGGTGCCGGGCATATCCTGTATCCTTTCATGATTGCCTACAGTACCCCAAGGACGAACGAGGCGTGGTCGGTCCGACATAGGCTCTCGGATTTTTTAACGACCGGCGCGGCATGACCTGTTCAGCCACAAGCGAACTGAACTGTTGCCGGCGTTTGATGAGATCTCGAACGGCATTCATGCCCCCGAGCGCCACAATACGGGACGAGCCATCCGGTTCCCGCCGAGCGCTGTTTTTCCTTTGGTTGCCGGGCATTAGGTCAGGGGACAGGCAGGCAATGGTCGGCTATTCGATCTAATTTCTTTGCAAGCCGTTAATGCGGCCATGCTGTTAATCAGTATTCGCTAATGAAGACCGCGGGGTACGCCATGACCAAGAATCTCGGCAACGCACGTTACATGCCGCCAAAGGACGTCAAAGCCTCTGTGTTCAGCAAGGCCGCACCGGCGCTGTTTCCGTTGGTCGTGGCGGCGCTGGGCTACATGATCGGCAAGCAGTTCTTCGGCATCTAGGGCCGGTGGTGCAAACATCCACTAATGTCTAATGTCGCTTGCCGCCTATGCCTTGGGGGCTGCCGGCAAAACAGTCGCGGACAAAGTCTTGGGACGGCGCCTGAGCGTCGGCGGGAGGCGGTTCCCAGCCGAAGACGCTGCGGCCGCCGAGCTGGTGCGATTGGTCGAACTCACCGGCGACGATTTCCTTCAGGCTCGGCC
>NZ_RZQG01000323.1:0-6149 GCF_003998635.1 Mesorhizobium sp. M7D.F.Ca.US.004.03.1.1 | reverse complement strand
TCATAGAGCCGGAAGAAGAACAGGCCGACCAGCGGCAAGGCCATCACCAGGATCAGGATGGCGACGACGACCGTGGCGAGGCGAGGCCGCCATTTGCGGCCGATCCATTTGCTCGTCAGCCGCATCGGCCGAGCCGGAAGCCGACGCCATGCACCGTCTCGATGACATCAGGGCAACCCACTGCTGCCAGCTTGGCGCGGATGTTGCGGATATGGCTGTCGACGGTACGGCCGGCGACATGGATCTTGCCGGCATAGGCGCTGGCCATCACCGCGTCGCGGTCGAGCACATGCGCCGGCCGCGCCAGAAACCCTTTCAGGATCGAGAACTCTATCCCCGTCAGGGCAAGCGGCTTGCCGTCGAAGCTGGCGGCATGGCTGGCCGGCGCCAGAGCCAGTTTGCCGTGCGAAAACTGCCTGTCGTCGGCCGGTTCGGGCACCGCCGGGCGCGCGCGCCGCAGGATGACGTTGACGCGGGCGACCAGCTCGCGCGGGCTGAACGGTTTTGTCACATAGTCGTCGCCGCCCATTTCGAGCCCGAGGATGCGGTCTATCTCCTCGTCGCGCGCGGACAGGAACAGCACCGGCACATCGGATGTGTGCCTGAGCCGCCGGCAGACCTCCAGTCCGTCCATCTCCGGCATGCCGATGTCGAGCACGACCAGGTCGGGTGTGCGCCGTCCGATCGCTTGCAGGGCAGCCGCGCCGTCGGCCACACCTTGCGTCTTCATGCCAGCCTTCTCCAGCGCAAAGCAGATCACCTCGCGGATGTGCGGATCATCGTCGGCGACGAGGATATGATGCGGCATGGATCAGTGGCCCGGCATGTGGGGTTCGATACGATCAGGAACCACGAACGGCCCCTTGCTGTCGAGATATCCGAGCAGCCGCCAGTCGCGAAAGCTCCAGGCCCGCCAGTTCTGCTGGACGGCGCGGTACCAGCCTTCATCGCTGCCGCGCCGCTCCGCCAACTCACGAACAACCGGATTGTTGGCGGCAGCCGTCCGGCTCTGATGATCGAGGAAGCGGTCGAGCGCCGGAAACGCGCCCGGGCCGAGCGAGCGCAGATACCAGGCGTCGAGGGAAATGCCCTGGCCGGTCATTTCGAAGGAATGGTCGACATTGTAATTGGCGATCGTTGCGGCGAAATTGATGAAACAGCCGGCATAAAGCGTCAGAGATAACGTCAGAAGATTGGCGGACAGCAGCCATTCGTTGGATTTTCCCAGCGCGATGCGGGCAATGATGAGGACAAGGCCTGATGCCACCAGCCCCATCCAGACGAAGGCGGCGACGCGCCAGTAGGTCAGCGCATAGATGCCGATATAGAGGTCGAGCCGCAGGATCGACGAGATGACCAGCATGATGTTCTGCGCCACCCAGGCATAGACCAGCCGGCGGATGAGCGGATCGGCCGATGTCTCGCTGCCCGGCCGCAGCGCCGCCAGCACGAAGCCGGCGGCAAGCAGCGCGGTGACGATCAAGGGATAGGCGCCGCGATGCGCGTAGGCGGCGTAGCTCAGCCCGTCGGGAAGCGCCACCCCACCCCACAGATAGGTGGCGTCGAGCGCCGTCTGCAGCGCAAACAGGATGTTGAAGACAATAAGCGCGCGAAGGATGGCAGCCTTGCCGAACAGCATGTCCTCGATGGTGGTGACGGTTCTCTCGGCTTGGATGCTGGCGGCCGGCGCCGCGCGCGGGATGCGGCGAACCAGGCGCGGCACCCGTGGCCGCAGAAAAGCCCAGACACCGGCGAGCACGAACAGCCAGAAGGCAATCCGCGCAAGCTGGATGAGATCGAGCAGTTTCAGAAGGTCGATCAGCGACAGCCAATAATCGATGACCGGATTGGCGGCACCGAACAGCGCCAGGAAGACCGCGCCCAGTGTCAGCGGCATCACCCAGACGGCGATGGCGGCGAGGCGGACGCGGCGCCGGCCGAAGCGGCGCGCCGTCTTGCGCCAGCGGATGAAATCACTGGCGAAGCGGAACGGCGCCGCCAGCCCGAACAGCGCGATCTGGCCGGCAATGCGGGCGATGCTGTGCCGCAGCCGCCCGCTCAGCGAAAGCGCGAAAACGACTAGCGCCGCCAGCGCAGTTGACACCGACAAGGCGCTGACGGTCTCGGCGAGCGGCAGCAGCGCGACAAGCAGGGCGATGGGCTTGAGCCAGACCCTGCCATCGCTGAAAGCCGCCGGATGCACGGCGACGACCGCGGCGGCAATCACGAGGGCGAACAGGAAAACCGTGATCCCGGCGGGCTGGCCGTAGAACAGAAAATCCGCCAGCGCGACCAGCAGGGCGGCAACGCCAAGGCGGCTGCAACAGCTCGGTGCGGCGGAGAACAACGCTGTCATGACCTGGCTTTCCTGATGACGTTCCGCCGGATTGCCGGCGGGCTCTTGCGGACAAAGGGGATGAGGATCGCCGTCGGATTCGCGCGCGGCGGATCGGCCAGCCACCAGCCTTCGCTGCGCAGCCGATGAGGCAGACGGGGTTTTGCTCGCTTTTGCATGCCGCCTGTCTCGCAGGCCGGCGGGGAGATCGCAGGGCGGATCCGAGGAGGTTTTCCGCAAGCGTGTGCAGTTTTCGTGCAGAGGCCAGAGCTGGCAGGCCCCCTCTGTCCTGCCGGACAGCGCCCCCACAAGGGGGAGATCGAGCCTTAATGCACGCGCTTGCCTCCACCAACCACACGCGGCATAGATCACCTATGGAAACCTATCGCCCGCGCCGCTCGGTGCTCTACATCCCGGCATCCAACGACAAGGCGCTGGCCAAGATCGCGCAGCTTTCCTGCGACGCGGTCATCATCGACCTCGAGGATGCCGTCGTCCCGGCGGACAAGATCGCCGCGCGCGAAAAACTGGCCGGCATTTTCGCCAACCGACCGGTTGCCGACCCTATTGGCAAGCGCTGCGAGATGGTCGTGCGCATCAATGCGCTGGCCAGCGAATGGGGCGCCGACGACCTGCTGGCCGCGGCAAGCTGCGAACCCGACGGCATCCTGTTGCCCAAGGTCGACACGCCGCGCGACCTGCTCGAGGCCGGCGATGTGCTCGACGACAATTTTGCCCTCGACAGCGTGAATCTATGGGCGATGATCGAGACGCCCAAGGCGCTTCTCAACATCGGCGCCATCGCCGAACTTGGCCGCGACCCTGCCTCTCGATTGGCTTGTTTCGTTGCCGGAACGAATGATCTGGTCAAGGGCACCGGTGTGCTGGCGACACCGGACCGGCGCTATCTCGTGCCATGGCTGATGCAGATGGTGCTGGCCGCGCGCGCCGGCGGCATCGACATGCTCGATGGCGTCTCCAACGATTTTCGCGACCTCGACGCTTTCGCCCATGAATGCACCGAGGCGGCGGCCATGGGGTTCGACGGCAAGAGCCTCATCCATCCGGCCCAGGTCGAAGCCGCAAACCGTGCCTTCGCTCCATCCAAGGAAGCGGTGGCCGAGGCCCGCCTGGTCAAGGATACTTTCGCGCTGCCGGAGAATGCCGGCAAGGGCGTGATCGCGCTGAACGGCAAGATGGTCGAGCGGCTGCACCTGGCGCAGGCCGAAAAACTGCTGGCGAAGGCCGCCGCCATCGGCGCATGATCAAGCATGATCCCGAAAAGTGGGAACCGGTTTTCTCGGACAAACGGTCCGTTTGTCCAGAGATCATGCTAAACTAAAAATCGGCTAAGGTTATTCACGACAGGACTTGAGACATGAAACTCTACCGCTTTCTGACCGGCCCGGACGACGCCAGCTTTTGCCACAAGGTGACGGCAGCGCTGAACAAGGGCTGGCACCTGTTCGGCTCGCCGACCTATGCCTACGACAAGAAAGCCAAGACGATGCGCTGCGGTCAGGCCGTGGTCAAGGATATCGACGGTCAGGAATACAGGCCGGATACCAAGCTGAGTGATTGGTAGATTTGCAAAGCGCCGGCGCAGGCTGTGTCGAGATTCAGGTCAGGCCGAGTCGAAAATGGTGGTGCCCGAGAACCGGAGCGGAGCGTACTTTTGGGTACGTGAGCACCGGAAGCGCAGGGGACCGCCATTTGCAGGCCGGCCTCACCTGAATATCGGCACAGCCTACTCCGCTGCCTCTTCGATCTTCTCCATGTCATCGTCCGACAGCCCGAAATGGTGGCCGATCTCGTGGATCAGCACGTGGGTGACGATGTCGCCCAGCGTTTCCTCGTTTTCGGACCAGTAGTCGAGGATGGCGCGGCGGTAGAGCGTGATGCGGTTCGGACCCTCGCCGGTCTGCGGATTCCAGCGTTCGGCGATGCCGCGCCCCTCGAACAGGCCGAGCAGGTCGAACGGCGTCTCCAGCGACAGATCGTCCATGATCTCGTCGGTCGGGAATTCGGCGATCTGGATGACGATCTCGCCGGTCAGCTTGCGAAAATCCTCCGGCAGATGGGCGTACGCCTCCAGCGCCAGGAACTCCATTTCGTCCATTGAGGGCGAGAGTTCGTCGTGCCAGGTGCGGGTCTTGTAGATGCGAGCCATGCTTTGTCCTTTGATCCCGGCATATAGGCTTTCACGCCGTGATCGGCAAATGAACGGGCTGATGCGCCTGCACCATCCAGGCGGAGAGGAATAAATTCCCCACGACTCCGCTTGACTCTTCCAGCACCCTCTGGAATCTATAGGAACATAACAGGAACAATTGTGAGTGGAAGCTGACCGTCATGGCGATGACCGCCGTGGCGCGGGAGACTGTTTTTGCCCTGCGCCGCCAGATCGCGAAAATCGAGGGAACGCTGCCCGAGCGCTTGGCTGCGCCGGCTGCCGCGACCTCCGATGCTGACGTCAACACCGATCTCACAATCGTCCGGCGCGGCATTGCCGCGGCGTTGCCGGATGCTTTCCTGCCCATCGGCGTCGGGCGCCTCGATGTCGCCCTGAGCGGCGGTCTGCCGAAGGCCGCCTTGAGCGAAATCCATGGCACGCAAACCCGCGATGCCGGGGCCGTCGCCGGTTTCGCCCTGTCGCTCACCAGCCTGATCCTCAAGCAAACGCCGGGGTTGCCGGTGCTGTGGATCGGCACCACGGAGATTTTCCGCGAGGCCGGTTTTCCCTATGCCCGGGGGCTTCACGGCTCGTTCGGCATCGGGCCGGAGCAATTGCTGTTTTCCGAGGCGCCCCGACTTGTCGATGCGCTGTGGGTCGCCGAGGAGGCGGCCCGGATGACGGCGCTCGCCGCGGTCATCCTGGAAATTCGCGGCAATCCGCAGCGGCTGGACCTGACCGCGACACGCCGGCTGCATGCAAGGGCGCAAGGGGCCGGCCGGCCGGTGTTCCTGCTGCGGCAGGCTGCCGAGCCCGAGCCGACGGCCGCCCCCGTCCGCCTCATCGTCGCCTCGGCGCCGGCAGCGCCGCGCGACACCATCGCCGGGCCGCTCGCCGGCTCGATCGGCCGCCCGGCCTTCACCCTCACCATCGGCAAGAGCCGCACGGCCCTGCCTGGACAATTCACACTGGAGTGGAACCCCGATGAACGCGCATTTGACGAAAGAGCGGGCGACGAAAGAAGGGGCGAGGGAAGACAACGGGCAAAGAATCCTGTCCCTGTGGTTTCCCTATCTGGCCGTGGAAAGAATCCTGCGGCAGCGTCTGGGGCGGTCCTGGCGTTCCCGGCCGTCGGATCACCTGCCGCCATCTCACCCACCGCTCGTGATCAGCCATCGCGACCGCAACGCGCAGCGCATCTCGGCCCTCGACGAGCGGGCTGAGGCGCTGCACCTGAAGCGCGACATGGGCATCGCCGATGCGCGCGCCATGCATCCGTCGATCGACGTCGTCGAGGCCGATCCAGAGGCCGACCGCCGCTTGCTCGAAGGTCTTGCCGACTGGTGCGACCGCTACACGCCGCTGGTGGCGCTCGACGAGGCAGATGGCCTGTTTCTCGACGTCACCGGCTGCACCCATCTGTTCGGCGGCGAACGCGCCATGCTGGACGACATCCTGTCGCGCTTCTTCCACCAGGGTTTCGATGTCCGTGCCGGGCTTGCCGCGACGCCCGGTGCTGCCTGGGCGGCGGCACGCTTTTGCGGCGACCGCATCGTCGAGGGCGGCGAGGAAGAAGCGCTGCTGGCACCCCTGCCGCTGGCCGCACTGCGCATTGAACTCTCGACCCGCGCCAGCCTGGAA
>NZ_RZQG01000322.1:0-6151 GCF_003998635.1 Mesorhizobium sp. M7D.F.Ca.US.004.03.1.1 | reverse complement strand
GCGTGCACAAGGGTGCGGAAAAGAGCTTTGACATTTCCGCCGATCTCGACGAGCTGGCGCGCACCCCGGTCATCGTCGTGTCGGCCGGCGCCAAAGCCATCCTCGACATCGAAAAGACGCTGGAAGTGCTGGAGACGCGCGGCGTGCCGGTGGTCGGCCATGGCTGCGAGACGATGCCGGCCTTCTGGTCGCGGCATTCGCCGTTCCGTGCGCCGCTGACCTTGCACAAACCGGAAGAGATCGCGCATTTCTACCAGACGAGGGCAGCGCTTGGCCTCGGCGGCGGCATGCTGATCGCCAATCCGGTGCCCGAGAACCACGAAATCCCCGCTGAAGAGATGGCCGGCTACATTGAAGCCGCGCAAAAGGCCGCCGAGGCGCTCAACGTGACCGGCAAGGCGGTGACGCCCTTCCTGCTGTCGAAAATCCTCGAACTGACCGGCGGCAGGAGCCTGAAGACCAACATCGCGCTGGTGGAGAACAATGCGCGGCTGGCGGCGAGGATTGCGAAGGCATTGTAGGTTCACGCGACAAAGACCCCCTCACCCGGATTGCCAAAACCGAATTGCAAAGGGCAATTCGGGGCAATCCGACCTCTCCCCGAGGGGAGAGGAGCTCCCAGAGCCGACATCGACCTCTTCTCCCCTCGGGGAGACGGTGGCCGCGAAGCGGCCGGATGAGGGGGCGGCCTCGTGCTTGCGGGAATCTACTTCCCCGCCCGCCGCCCCGCCTCATAGGCCCGGCGCGCCCAGACCGTCATCTCGTCGGGATCATCGAAAGCGCTGTCGGGAATGCTCCAGTAGGGCATGGAGACCAGCTTGCCGTGGCGGGAGCCCGTATAGGTCCACTGCCGGCAACCGGCGGCTTCGAAGTCCGGTGCGCTTTGCTCGTCGGCCTTCAGCATCAATTCGCCGCGCAGCACGATGGCGACGATGATGCCGTCGAAATAGATGCCCTTGCCGCCGAACAGTTTGCGGATGCTGACCGGGCCTAGGCCCTCGAACAGTTCGGCGATGCGTTCATTGTCCATGCCGCGATCATGTCACCAGCATTTGGGCTTGTCATCGCCGCAACCAAAATCATGCTGACAGGTTGAGAGCCATCCGTCGGAGTTTTTGTCATGCCGCTTCTGCTCAAAGGATCCTGCCGCTGCAACGCCGTGCGTTTCGAGGTGGAGAGCCACACGCCGGCGCCATTCATGCTGTGCTACTGTTCGATCTGCCGCAAACAGCAAGGCGGTGGCGGTTTTGCCATCAACCTCGGCGCCGACAGCGCGACGTTGAACATCAGGGGCAAAAGGAGCCTCGGCGTCTACCGGGCCGAGATCGAAGACGACGAACATCCGCAGTGCGAGATCTCGACGGGTGAGCGCAATTTCTGTCGCAAATGCGGCTCGGCGCTGTGGCTCTACGACCCGACCTGGCCGGAGCTGGTGCATCCCTTCGCTTCGGCGATCGACAACGACCTGCCCATTCCACCGAGCCGGGTGCATCTGATGCTGAAATACAAGGCGAACTGGGTCGAGCCCGACATCGGCAAGGGCGACAAAACGTTCGACGTCTATCCCGAGGAATCGATCGCCGATTGGCACAAGCGGACGGGCATGTGGGTGGAGTAGCGTTCTTCGCCCCGTACGGGGCGAAGGAAGATCAGGCCGAGGCGCGTGCCTCTGCCAGCGCCTTCAGATCGGCCGGCTTCAGTTCGACGGATTCGCCGCAACCGCAGGCCGAACTCTGGTTCGGATTGTGGAAGGTGAAGCCGGTGCGCAGCGTCGTCTGCTCGAAATCCATCTCAGTGCCGAACAGGAAAAGCGCCGCCTCAGGCGCCACATAGACATGGGCGCCGTCGCGCTCGATATGGTCGTCCTTGGTGTTGGGCTCGGTCACCAGGTCAACCGTGTATTCCATGCCGGCGCAGCCGCCCTTCTTGATGCCGAGGCGGATGCCATGCGCACTCTCGCGGGTCGCGACAATCTCGCGCACCCGGTCGGCGGCCTTTTCGGTCATCGTGATGACGGCAAAGCGTCCCATTCTTTTTCCTTCCATTCCATGCAGGTTCAAGGCCTGCCGAATGATTCCTCACCTAAAATGGTGAAGTTTTACCCTTGGCGCAAGTGTGCCAGGTTCGACGCTAGTACCAACCTACTGCAACCTGCGCCTCTTCCGACATCCGGTCGGCCGACCAGGGCGGGTCGAAAGTCATGTTGACCTCGACGCCGGACACGCCTTCGACGGCACCAACGGCATTCTCCACCCAGCCGGGCATTTCGCCGGCGACAGGGCAGCCGGGCGCGGTCAGCGTCATGTCGATCTTGACCGACCGATTGTCCTCGATGTCGATCTTGTAGATCAGCCCAAGCTCGTAGATGTCGGCCGGGATTTCCGGATCGTAGACAGTCTTCAGCGCCGAGACGATGTCGTCGGTCAGCCGCGCCAGTTCGTCGGCTGGAATGGCTGATCCCGAAACCAGTGCATTGGGCGCGGTTTCCGGAGTGGTCTCGGCTGCGCTGCTCACATCATCCATGGTCGTCACCCAAAAAACTCGTCATCCGAAGAATTTGCGCGCTTTTTCAAGCGCCTCGGCCAAAGCGTCAACTTCGGCCCTGGTATTATACATGCCGAACGATGCCCTGCATGTGGAGGTTACACCAAAACGTTTCAACAGCGGCTGGGCGCAATGGGTGCCCGCGCGCACCGCAACGCCCTGCCTGTCTATCACCATCGACACGTCGTGCGCATGAATGCCTTGCAGCTCGAACGAGATAATGGCTCCCTTGCCGGGCGCATCGCCGAAGATGCGCAGCGAGTTGATGGCGCGCAGCCGCTCATGCGCGTAGTTCTTCAGGTCTTCCTCGTGTGCGGCGATGCGCTCGCGGCCGACCGATTCCATATAGTCCAATGCCGCGCCAAGCCCGATCGCCTGCACGATCGGCGGCGTGCCGGCCTCGAAGCGGTGCGGCGGCTCGTTGTAGGTGACGATGTCTTCCGTCACTTCCTCGATCATCTCGCCGCCGCCCATGAAGGGGCGCATGCCCTGGAGAATGTCCTTCTTGCCGTAGAGCACGCCGATGCCCGACGGGCCGTAGACCTTGTGGCCGGTGAAGACGAAGAAGTCGCAGTCGAGATCCTGCACATCGATCGGCATATGCACGGCGCTCTGGCTGCCGTCGACCAGCACCGGAATTCCACGCGAATGCGCGATGCGCACGATCTCCTTGATCGGCGTCACCGTGCCCAGCGCATTCGACATCTGCGTGATGGCGACCAGCTTGGTGCGGTCGGTCAGGCGCTTTTCAAATTCCTCGATGTGGAAGACGCCGAGATCGTCGACCGGCACCCAGACCAGTTTGGCGCCCTGCCGCTCGCGGATGAAATGCCAGGGAACGATGTTGGAATGGTGCTCCATGATCGACAGCACGATCTCGTCGCCCTCACCGATGTTGGGCATGCCATAGCCATAAGCGACCGTGTTGATGGCCGAGGTCGTGTTCGAGGTGAAAATGATGTTGTCGGTGCTGGGCGCGTTGAGGAAGCGGCGCACCGTCTCGCGCGCCTTCTCATAAGCATCCGTCGCCGCATTGGAGAGGAAGTGCAGGCCGCGATGGACGTTGGCGTATTCCTGGGAATAGGCGTGCTGGATTGTGTCCAGCACCACCTGCGGCTTCTGTGCCGAGGCGCCATTGTCGAGATAGACCAGCTTCTTGCCGTAGACTTCCCGCGACAGGATCGGGAAATCGCGGCGGATCGCTTCGACGTCGTAGGGGATGTTTTCGACTTTCTGGTCCATTTCAAAGTCCTTGCCGGCCTAGGCCGAGATCCTTCCAACACCCCTCATCCGACCGAGCTTCGCTCGGCCACCTTCTCCCGCAAGGGGAGAAGGTCTAGCGCTTTACCTTCTCCCCTTGTGGGAGAAGGTGGATTGGCGCGTAGCGCCAAGACGGATGAGGGGTGGCTTTGCCGGGCCCCATCCAATTAGCCGTGTGCCACGAACCAGTCGTCGAGCCGCGCTTCCAGCGCCTCGACGATCATCTCGTCGTCCAGTTCCTCAATCACCTCGGCAACGAAGGCTTTCACAAGGAGCCCCCGCGCGGTCTTCTCGTCGACGCCGCGCGCCATCAGGTAGAACAGATGGTCGTGGTCGATCTCGGTGACCGTCGCGCCATGGCCGCAGACGACGTCGTCGGCGAAGATTTCCAGCTCCGGCTTGGTCGAGAACTCGCCGTCATCCGACAGCAACAGCGTGTTGCAGGCCATCTTGGCGTTGGTCTTCTGCGCATATTGATGGACGTTGATGCGGCCCTGGAAGACGCCCCGCGCCTTGCCCGTCACCACGTTGCGGATGACTTCCGTCGAGGTCGTGTGCGGTACGGCATGGTCGAGCACCATGGTCACGTCGGTATGGGTGTCGCCGGCCAGAAGGTTGATGCCGCGCAATTTGAAATCGGCGCCTTCGCCTGTCGTCCTGACCACGATCTCCTGGCGCACAAGCTTGCCGCCAGCATTCATGAAGAACACCGTCAGCTTCGAATTCTTGCCTAGATGCGCCTTGAACTGCCCCAGATGCGTGGCCGTTTCCGGCTGCTCCTGCACGATCAGCCATATCACTTCGGCACCCTCGCCCAGCACGAGCTGGCTGACCGAGCTGACCAGGGCAGCCCCGTCACCCGTCTGGCGCTCGACGATAACGGCCTTGGCGCCAGCGCCGACACGCACTGGCAGGCGCACATGGGTCTGGCCACCGGCTTGCAGGTTCTGCAGTTCGATCGGCTTTTCGAGTTCCGCGCCATCGGCGATATCGACGAAATAACCGTCGGCAACGAACGCCGTGTTCAGTGCACCGATGGCGTCGTCGCTGCCATAGGGATCGAGCCCCGGCGCGATGCTGCCGTCGGTCAGCTTTTCCGACAGGCGCTGGAAAGTGACGCCTTCAAGGACCGGCACCTTGGCGTCGGACGTGCCGTTCAGGATCGACACCACGGTGGAACCGGCGACAATCGGTGCAATGGCTTTGGCCATGGCGGCCGGATCGAAGTCCGGCACCGCATTCAACAACCGGCGCAGGTCGGTGTAATGCCAGGATTCGACACGCCGCGTCGGCAGGCCGTGCTTGATCGCCTCGATGGCGTCGTCGCGCTTCAGCATCACCGCGCCGTCGCCCGGCAGCAGCGACAGCCGGTCGCCGAACGCGTCGATCAACGCTGTTTCGGCCTGCGTGCGTTGGGGTGTCGAGTGCATATTCATCAGTCTTGCCTTGCCTTCTGGCATCTCACGCGGCTTCGCCGATCACGCCGGCGTAGCCATTGGCTT
The DNA here is from genome assembly GCF_003998635.1 of Mesorhizobium sp. M7D.F.Ca.US.004.03.1.1. NCBI lineage: Bacteria > Pseudomonadati > Pseudomonadota > Alphaproteobacteria > Hyphomicrobiales > Phyllobacteriaceae > Mesorhizobium > Mesorhizobium sp. M7D.F.Ca.US.004.03.1.1. Next base: position 845 of record NZ_RZQG01000322.1, on the reverse strand, counting down.
CTAGGTCAAGCGCCAGCGACTTGTCGCCCGACTTGATGACCTGGCCCTTGTAGAGCACGTGCACGGTATCGGGCACGATGTGTTCGAGCAGGCGCTGATAGTGGGTGATGACCAGGAATGCCCGATCTGGCGCGCGCAATGCGTTGACGCCGTCCGAAACGATCTTCAGCGCATCGATGTCGAGGCCAGAATCGGTCTCGTCGAGCACGCACAGCTTCGGCTCCAGCAGCTTCATCTGCAGGATCTCGGCGCGCTTCTTCTCGCCTCCGGAGAAGCCGACATTGAGCGGCCGCTTCAGCATCGCCATGTCCATGCTGAGCGAGGCGGCTGCTTCCTTCACCCGCTTCAGGAATTCCGGGATCTTCAAGGGTTCCTCGCCGCGCGCCTTGCGCTGCTCGTTCATCGCCACTTTCAGGAATTCCATGGTCGCCACACCCGGTATCTCCATCGGGTACTGGAAGGCGAGGAAGATGCCTGACGTGGCGCGCTCGGCTGGATCCATTTCGAGGATCGACTGGCCGTTGTAGAGGATGTCGCCCTCGGTCACTTCATAGTCCTCGCGGCCGGCGAGGATGTAGGACAGCGTCGACTTGCCCGAGCCGTTCGGCCCCATGATCGCGGCGACCTCGCCGGCTTTCACCGTCAGGTTCAAGCCGCGGATGATTTCGGTGCCGTCATCGACGATGCGGGCGTGCAGGTTTCTGATTTCAAGCATTGTTCTTTTCTCTGAAATAATCGCCGTAAGTGATGGAGTAGTCGGTGTGCCGGCGCTGCAGGGCCATGAACCACGATAGGGACATGCCAAAACCGGCCGAGAAGACGGCAATGCCGAGGAACACATTGAC
>NZ_RZQG01000321.1:0-6170 GCF_003998635.1 Mesorhizobium sp. M7D.F.Ca.US.004.03.1.1 | reverse complement strand
AACCGGCTGTCCATCCTCGGCCAGATCGCGGCCGGCGTGGCGCATGAGATCAACCAGCCGGTCGCCGCGATCCGCACCTATGCCGAGAATGCCGGCCGCTTTCTCGACGGCGGCAAGACCGGAGCGGCCAGCGGCAATCTGACGTCGATCGTTTCGATGACCGAACGCATCGGCGCGATCACCAGCACCTTGCGCACCTTCGCCCGCCGGCCGGGTGTCGCCGCCTCGCCGCTGCCGGTGCGCGAGGCGATCGACGGTGCACTGTCACTGCTGTCGGGGCGTATCCGCGATTCCGGCGTGACTATAGTCAAGCCGCGCGGCACCGCGTCACCGGTGGTCATGGCGAGCCGCATCCGGCTGGAGCAGATCCTGGTCAATTTGCTGCAGAATGCGCTGGACGCGATGAAGGACCAGCCCGATCCCCGCATCGAGATCGAACTTGCCGAGCGCGACAACAGGGCGCTGATTTCGGTACGCGACAATGGTCCTGGTCTTGGTCCGGAGGCGGCCGGCAATCTGTTCATGCCGTTCCAGACCACCAAGGAGAAGGGGCTTGGCCTCGGGCTGGTGATCTCGCAGGAGATCGCCCAGGAGCTGGGCGGCACGCTGCGCCTCGATCCCGGCAATGGTACCGGCGCCTCCTTCACCATCGATTTGAGGCGAATAGAATGACGCAGGGATCAGGGCTGGTCGCGCTCGTCGAAGACGACGCGGACCTGCTTCACGCCACCACGCAATTGCTCGAGCTTGCCGGCTTCACCGTGGCCGCGCTCGACGCCGCCGAGGCAGCACTTGCCGTCGTCGACCGGAATTTCGAAGGCGTGGTGGTCAGCGACATCCGCATGCCGGGCATGAACGGGCTGCAGCTGTTCGACCGCATCAAGGCGATCGACCCCGACATACCGGTGATCCTGGTCACCGGGCATGGCGATGTCGATCTCGCCGTGGCCGCCCTCAAGGACGGCGTCTACGATTTCATCCCGAAACCCTATGCCGGCGATCGCCTCGTCGAGGCGCTGAAACGGGCATCGGAGAAACGGCGTCTGGTGATGGAGAACCGCCGCCTGCGCGAAGCCGCGGCACTGGCCGCCGACGGACTGCCGCTGATCGGCGAGGCGCCGGCCATCCGGCGGCTGCGCGAGACCTTGCGCCAGATCGCCGACATGGATGTCGATGTGCTGGTCGAGGGAGAAACCGGAACCGGCAAGGAAGTGGTGGCGGATCTGCTGCACAGATGGGGCCGGCGGCGGGCAAAACCCTTCGTCGCGCTGAATTGCGGCGCGCTGCCGGAGACTGTCATAGAAAGCGAGTTGTTCGGCCACGAGGCGGGCGCGTTCACCGGCGCGCAGCGGCGCCGGATCGGCAGCATCGAGCATTCCAGCGGCGGTACGCTGTTTCTCGACGAGATCGAATCCATGCCGCCGGCGCTGCAGGTCAAGTTGCTGCGGGTGCTGGAAACGCGCAGCCTCACCCCGCTTGGCTCGAACGAGATCCGGCGGATCGATCTCAGGGTCGTCGCGGCGACCAAGGTCGATCTCGGCCGGGAGGACGAGCGCGGCGATTTTCGCGAGGATCTCTATTTTCGCCTCAACGTGGTGACGTTGCGCATCCCGCCACTGCGCGAACGGCGCGGCGACATCCCGATGCTGTTCGGGCATTTCCTCGGCAAGGCGGCGGAACGGTTCGGCCGGCCTGTCGCGAAGGTAAACGCCGCGGTCAGCGATCATCTCCAGTCGCACGCCTGGCCGGGCAATGTGCGTGAGCTCGCCCATTTCGCCGACCGCGTCGCGCTCGGTCTCGGACCGGAGGATGAGACGAAGGCGGTTCCCGCACACTTGCCGGAGCCAGAGGCCACACTGCCCGAACGGGTCGGCCACTACGAGGCGCAACTCATCCGCGAAGCCCTGCGTGACCATGGCGGCGATGTGCGCGGCGCCATCGACGCGCTCGGCGTGCCGCGCAAGACCTTCTACGACAAGCTCAAGCGCTACGGCATTGTCGCGTCCGAATTTCGCAATGGCGGCGATGCGGATGCGCACCCTGTTCGGGGACAGGTATAGACATTGCGCAAGCGCGCTGCTCTTCGTAACGCTTGGTTCGTATCCAGTTGCGCATCTCGGAAGAAGCCATGAAAACAGCACTTGAAACGACAGCAAATCCCTTGCCGGAGGAACTCGCCTTTCTCGGCGAACGTCTGACGGCGTTCAACGACGGCGATGTCGGCGCTTCCGAAAGGAAGGCGCTTGCCGTGTTCGTGCGCGATGAGGAGGGCGCGGTGGTCGCTGGGATTTCGGGCTACACCGCCTGGGGCTGGCTTTACGTGCAATGGCTGTGGGTCGATGAGCGGCTGCGTGGCCGGCACATGGCCGGCACAATGCTGGGCGCGGCTGAGCAGGAAGCCGTTGCGCGCGGCTGCAACAATGCCTGGATTGATACCTTCAGTCCAAACGCCGCCAAGGTCTATCAGCGCCAGGGCTATCAGCCTTTTGGCGCGCTTGCCGATTTCCCCGCTGGCCGCAGTCGTATTTTCCTGCAGAAGAAACTGCTTGCCTGATCAGCCAGCAAGCTTCCCGCCGCGCATCGGTTGCGGCGCGCCGGTGGTGCTCGGGAAGCTGATCGGCAGGCCGCGCAGCACGCGAACCGCGAGGAAGGCAAAGCACTCAGCCTCGACCGCGTCGCCGCTCCAGCCGAGGCTTTCGGCCTGCACCACCTCGACGCCGGCGCGGCTGGCCAGCATTGCCATCATTGTCGGGTTGTGGCGGCCGCCGCCGCTGACCACCAATTTTCTAGGCCGGTGTGGCAGAAGGTCGAGCGCCTTGCCGACGGCGCCGGCGGTGAAGGCGGTGAGCAGGGCGGCACCGTCCTCGACGTTCAGGCCGTCCGCCATCGCGGCACCGAAGTCGAAACGGTCCAGTGATTTGGGATAGGGCTTGGTCATGTAAGGATGCTGCAGCAGCTTGGCGAGCCGGGCCTCGTCGACCGTTCCCGTGCGGCCAAGTGCGCCGTCGCGGTCCATGTCGCCGAGCCCCTTCGACTTGATGAAATCGTTGAGCGGCGCGTTGGCCGGTCCGGTGTCGAAGGCAACGACATTGTCGGCGCCGTCCCACCAGGTGATGTTGGCGACACCGCCGAGATTGAGCACCGCCACCTCGCCACTGGCGCCGGCGCTGCGCATCAGCGCGGTGTGATAGGCAGCGGCCAGCGGCGCGCCTTGCCCGCCGGCGCGCATGTCGGCCGAACGAAAATCGTAGGCAACCTTGGTGCCCACCAGGCCGTGCATCAGCTCGCCGTCGCCGAGCTGCCGGGTCTGGCCGAGACGTCCGACCTGCGGCGCGCGATGCAGCACGGTCTGGCCGTGAAAACCGACGACGCCGATATCGGCCATCGTCATGCCATAGCTTTCGACCAATTCCTTGACCGCCGCCGACTGGGCACGTGTCAGGGCTTCCTCCGCGGTGCGAAAAATCGCCGGCTCCGGCCCAACGAAATTCCAGGCTCTCGCCACCGTCAGCGTCTCTTCCAGCAGCGAGCGGATCGATTGGGGATAAGGCATCAGCCGATAGGTGCCGAAATCCTCGATGCGCTCGCCATCGGTCTTGATCAGGGCAACGTCGATGTTGCCGTCGAGCACGGTGCCGGTCATCAGGCCGACGGCCCAGATTGGTTTCATCATTGAGCTCCATTCATGAGATCACCGACCGCTTGCCGAAGCTGAACGATTCCGCTGTCGAAATGACGTGTCGGATGGATCCTGTTGGTGAGCAAGGTCCAGGCCTTGCCTTTGTCGAAGTCGATCCACAGCCCGGTGCCGGTAAAGCCGGTATGGCCAATGGTTCCCGGGCTGCACAACGTCCCGCCGGACCAGCCCTCATAGGGACGCTCCCAGCCATGGGTGCGGGTGGCGGACAAAGGTGCGCGCATCAGTGCGATCGAACCTTCGGATGCGCCGGTGCCGGTCAGCAGCCCTTGCGCGAAATCGAGGACGGAAGCGGCTGTTCCGAACAGGCCGGCATGCCCCGCACCTTGCAGCGCCGAGCAATTGTCGTCGTGGACTTTGCCGGACAACACGCGATGCCGCCAAGTGCAGTCCTCTGTCGCTGCGGCGACATCGGGCTCCGTTGACCAGGCAAAGCCGGGGCCAGGATCCATGTCGTGGATGGTCTTGCTTGACAGCCGCTCCAGCGCGAAGCCGAGCAGGATGAAGTTGATGTCGGAATAAACGGGATCGCGGGCTCGCCATTCGCGCTGCAGGATGAAGGCGCGCAGCAGCTCGGGATCGCGTCCGTAAGTGTAGATCGGCTCGACCGCCGGAAATGGCGTCTGGTGTCCGAGGCATTGGCGAAACGTCACCTTCCGTTCCCAGGCTTCGGCATCATACTGGCGAAGATCCGGCAGGGCGGAGACCAGCGGCGCATCGAGATCGATGACGCCGTCTTCCCCCAACGCCAGGATGCGCGGCGTGGTGAAGATGACTTTGGTCAGCGATGCCAGGTCGAACCAGGTGTTGTCCTGCATGGGGCGCGGCTTCGGCGCGAGTTGCGCGGAGCCGATTGATCGGATGATACGGCTGCCGCTTTTATCGACAATGCCGAGCACGCCGCCTGGGATTCGCTTGGCGGAAACCGCTGCTGCTAGCGGTTGGAATGCGCGGTCGAAGAGCTGGGCCGCCGCGCTCACGCTTCCGCCCTCGCCATGTGATCCCGCCCAAACTGCTCCCACCTCGCTGGCGCCGGCTCGAACCCCTGTGGGCGCACCAGCGACGGAACCTGGCGCGTGTCGAGCTCGAAATGCTCGTGCCGCCGGTCGATGGTCGGAACCGCGGCAATGAGTTTTTTGGTATAGGAATGCCTGGGCTTTGACAGCACCGAGGTTGCATCGCCGATCTCGACGATCTGGCCGGCATAGATGACGGCGATGCGGTGAGCGATCCGCTCGACGACAGCCATGTCGTGCGAGATGAACAGATAGGCCAGCCCAAACTCGCTCTGCAGGTCGACCAGCAGTTCCAGCACCTTGGCCTGCACCGAGACATCGAGTGCCGAAACCGCTTCATCGAGAACGACCACGGAAGGATTCAGCATCAGCGCGCGGGCGATGCACAGCCTTTGCCGCTGGCCGCCGGAGAATTCGTGCGGGTACCGCTCCAGGCTGTTTTTTGGCAGGCCGACGCGTTTCAGCAGGCTCGCCATCCTGGCCTTCGCTGCAACATTCACCCGGCCGCCGGTGGCGATCACCGGTTCGGCCAGGATGCTCTCGATGCTGAGCCTCGGGTTGAGCGAGGCATAGGGATTCTGGAACACCATCTGCACGGGCAGGGCGCTCTGCTCGGCGGAAGCCTTTCGGGCGCCGACCGAGAAGCTGCCGCGCGTCGACCGCACCAGCCCCAGCACGGCGCGCGCGGTGGTCGATTTGCCCGAACCGCTCTCGCCGACGATGGCCAGCGTCTCGCCTGGCATCAGGTCGAAATCGACGCCGTCGACGGCATGCACCGCGCCGGTGGCGCGGCTGAAGAAACTGCTCTTCAGGGGAAATCGCACCACCAGACCGTCGACCTTCAAGGCCGGTTCCGTGCTTGCGTCCTTGTCGCGCCGTCCGTCCGAACGCGTCGTGCTGCCATTGGTGAAGTGCGGCACGTCCTGCAGCAGATGCTGCGTGTAGGGGTGCTGCGCGTTGTCGAGGATCTGGTTGAGTTCGCCTTGTTCCACGGCCTGCCCGTTCTGCATCACCATCACCTTGTCGGCGATGCCGGCGACCAGGCCGATGTCATGCGTGATGAAGATCATCGACATGCCGGTTTCCCGCTTCAGTTCGGCCAGCAGCGCCATGATCTGCGCCTGCACCGTCACGTCGAGCGCCGTCGTCGGCTCGTCGGCGATGAGCAGGCGCGGATTGCAGGCGAGCGCCATGGCGATCATCACCCGTTGCAGCATGCCGCCGGACAGTTGATTGGGCGTGTATTTCAGCCGCCGCGCGGCATCGGGAATGCGCACGCGGTCGAGCGCATCCTTGGCCGCCGCGGTGGCCTGCCTGCCGGTCAACCCGCGGTGCAGCCGAAACGATTCCTCGATCTGCGAGCCGATGGTCAGCACCGGATTGAGCGAGGTCATAGGCTCCTGGAAGATCATGCCGATCTCGGCGCCGCGAATGCCGGTCAGTTGCGGCTCGGTGGC
>NZ_RZQG01000320.1:0-6180 GCF_003998635.1 Mesorhizobium sp. M7D.F.Ca.US.004.03.1.1 | reverse complement strand
GCGATCTACGCCGCGACCATGCAGGACACCGCCGCCGGCGGCGCCGCTCCCGAAACCTGGATGCGCAACGCCCAGGCCTACGCGTCGTTCCTGGCCCGCAAGGGCGACAAGGCCAAGGCGCTGTCGGTGCTCGACCAGGCCGAGGCGTTTTCGCCGGGCAAGCTGGAGATCGTCGCCTTGCGCGACAGGATCGCCAAGGGCGACAAGATTGCGCCCTTCGCTACTGGCCCGTCGGACGGTGCCTCCGAGATTTTGCTCGACCTTGCCACCGCGCTCAACCGTGGCGGCGGCGAGCCGTTCGTTCGCCTCTATCTGCAATATGCGCTTGCCCTGAAGCCTGACAGCGACGCCGCCCTGGTGCAACTCGCTGCTGTATCCGAGCAGCTGAAGGATGGCGAGGGCGCCATTGCGCTCTATCGGCGGATCCCCGCTACCTCGCCGCTGAAGGAGCTTTCGGACCTGCAGCTCGGCCTCAACCTTGCCGATCTCGACCGTCACGAAGAAGCGATCACCCATCTGAAGGCCTTCGTCGACGCCCATCCCGACGACATGCGCGCCTATCTGGCGCTCGGCGGCGTCTATTCCTCGAAGGATGATTTCCGCTCGGCCGCCAATCTCTACGACAAGGCTGTCGATGTGCTGAAGACGCCGACTTCAGCCAACTGGAATATCTTCTACCAGCGCGGCATCGCATATGAGCGCCTGAAGGAATGGCCCAAGGCCGAGCCGAACTTCCGCAAGGCGCTGGAGCTGTTCCCCGACCAGCCGCAGGTGCTGAACTATCTCGGCTATTCCTGGGTCGACATGAACACCAACCTCAAGGAAGGCCTGGCGATGATCCAGAAGGCCGTCGACCTCAGGCCGAGCGACGGTTACATCGTCGATTCGCTGGGTTGGGCCTATTTCCGCCTCGGCAGGTTCGATGACGCCGTGCGCGAAATGGAACGCGCCGTGTCGCTGAAGCCGGAAGATCCGGTTCTGAACGATCACCTCGGCGATGCCTACTGGCGCGTCGGCCGCAAGCTGGAAGCAACTTTCCAGTGGAACCAGGCTCGCGACCTGAAGCCGGATCCCGATGTGCTGGCCACCTTGCAGCAGAAGCTGATGAAGGGCCTGCCGCCGATCGAATCCAACACGGCGCAGGAAACCCCGAAGGTCAAGCCAGAGCCGGTGCCCGCCCCGAAGGGGTGAAGTCGACTATTTTGAATACGAACGGGGCTCTTTTCGGAGCCCCGTTTTCGTTTGGGCCACATGCGCCCGCCCAGACGCTCGCCGATTTGCGGAGACGGCCTCAGAACATCTTCCGGTAGACGACAAACCCGGAGCGTTCGCCGACCTTGTCATAGAGCTTCATCGCCGTGTGATTGGTTTCATGCGTCAGCCAGTACACCCGACCTGAGCCGGCGGCCCAGGCACGCTCATAGACGCCCTCGATCAGCGCCCGGCCGATGCCTTTGCCACGCGAGGCCTGTGTGGTGAAAAGGTCCTGCAGGTAGCAATTCGGTGCGATCGACGTGGTGCTGCGATGGAAGAGATAGTGCACTAGGCCGAGAAGCTGTCCCTCGCTCTCGGCAACCAGCGCATGGACCGGCTCGTAGGCATCGAAGAAACGCGACCATGTCATCTGGGTGATCTCGCCCGGCAGGGCCGTTTCACCCGAGCGGCCATAAAATGCGTTGTAGCCGTCCCACAGCGGCAGCCATTGCTCGAAATCCCGGCGCATAACGGGACGGATGACGATCGGGCTGGGCATGGCTGGACCTGTTGTCATTGACATGGACGACGCATCGAACAGACCTCAGGCTGCCATGACCGGCAATGGGCCACGCCCTCGCAATGCTTTCAACATCGTCCCGCACGCTTCCGGCGATCCGCGCCGGCGCGCCTTGCTTGACGCTTTGCCGCCGTGTCTCTAGGACGTGCCGGCAAGCTAGCCCGTGCTGTCGAGGCCACCATGACTATTGAAATCCCCGCCCATATGCATCCCAGCCGCTCGTTCCAGGGGCTGATCCTGACCTTGCACAATTACTGGGCGGCCTATGGTTGCGTCATCTTGCAGCCCTACGACATGGAGGTCGGCGCCGGCACGTTTCATCCGGCAACGACGCTGCGCGCGCTTGGGCCAAAACGCTGGAATGCCGCCTATGTCCAGCCTTCGCGCCGTCCCAAGGATGGCCGCTATGGCGAGAACCCGAACCGGCTGCAGCATTATTACCAGTATCAGGTGATCCTGAAGCCCAACCCGCCCAACCTGCAGGAGCTCTATCTCGGTTCGCTGGCAGCGATCGGCGTCGACCCGTTGCTGCACGACATCCGCTTTGTCGAGGACGATTGGGAAAGCCCGACGCTGGGCGCCTGGGGCCTCGGCTGGGAGTGCTGGTGCGACGGCATGGAAGTGTCGCAGTTCACCTATTTCCAGCAGGTCTGCGGAATCGAATGCGCGCCGGTGGCCGGCGAGCTGACCTACGGGCTGGAGCGGCTGGCCATGTATGTGCAGGGCGTCGACAATGTCTACGACCTCAACTTCAACGGCCGCGAAGGCGCCGACAAGGTCACCTATGGCGATGTCTTCCTGCAGGCCGAGCAGGAATATTCGCGCCACAATTTCGAATACGCCAACACGGCGATGCTGCTGCGCCACTTCGAGGACGCCGAGGCCGAGTGCAAAGCGTTGCTCGATGCCGGCGCGCCGGCGTCTAACGACAATCTGCCGATGCATCGCATGGTTTTCCCGGCCTATGATCAGTGCATCAAGGCCAGCCATGTCTTCAACCTGCTCGACGCACGCGGTGTGATTTCGGTCACCGAACGGCAGAGCTACATCCTGCGGGTGCGCAATCTGGCGAAGGCCTGCGGCGAGGCATTTTTGAAGACGCAGGCGGGTGGCTTGGCAGCCTGAGTTTCAGACCCGTTTCATCATCTCGAAGGAAATGTTGATCGGCAGGACGTTCTGTGTGCCGGTACCGTCGATCGTGCGCAATGCCTGCCGCACGCCCGGCATCGAGAAGGCGCCATGGGCCTGCGCGGTGAAGCAGGCGCTGAGCGCGAGGATCTGCAGAAGTCTGGATGCCGTTTTCATGGTCGTTGAGCCAATAGTTCCCTGCCTGAGCGTGGGTCGCTTCAGCGCTGCGTTCGGTTCATGGAAATCTTTGATCCAAGGACGAGCGGGATCGTCTCGTCCCGACAGGGCGGCCAAGATTTCTGGAAATGGGCGCAAATCGGCGATCGGCGCGCGGAAAGGGTGACAGCGGCCAGCCGAGTTGCTATGCCCCGCCCGGACCATTTTGCCGCGTGAGCCCCATCCATGCCTGACCTGCTTCTAGAACTCCGCTCGGAAGAGATTCCTGCCCAGCCGCGCGACCGCAGCGCCGGAGGCGCGAGGACGCGCAAACAGGAAAATGGCATGCGGGCGGAGACACTCTGATGCCGGATTTGTTGCTCGAACTTCGTTCCGAGGAAATCCCTGCCCGCATGCAGCGCAAGGCGGCGGGTGATCTCAGGAAGATGCTGACCGACGGTCTGGTCGAGGCGGGACTGACCTATGAGGCGGCGCGCGAGTACTGGACGCCGCGGCGGCTGACGCTCGATATCAGGGGCCTGACCGCGCGCTCGAAGGATGTAAGCGAAGAGATCAAAGGACCTTCGACATCAGCGCCTGAACAGGCGATCCAGGGGTTCCTGCGCAAGGCCGGACTTGCTTCGATCGCCGAGGCGCATGTCCATTCCGATCCGAAGAAGGGTGACTTCTACGTCGCCCATATTTCGAAGCCGGGCAGGGCGGCCGAAAAGATTATCGCCGAGCTGGTGCCGGGCATCATCCGCAATTTTCCGTGGCCGAAATCGATGCGCTGGGGGCCGGCCTCGGCCAAGCCCGGCTCGCTGCGCTGGGTGCGGCCGCTGCAATCGATCCTGTGCACCTTCGGCCCGGAGACCGAGGAGCCTGTCGTGGTCGATTTCGAGATCGACGGCATCCGCTCGGGCAACGTCACCTATGGCCACCGCTTCCACGCGCCTGATGCCATTACGGTGCGCCGCTTCGACGACTATGTTTCCAAGCTGGAAGCGGCGAAGGTCGTGCTCGATGCCGACCGGCGCAAGGAGATCATCCTTGCCGACGCCCGCAATCTCGCTTTCGCCAACGGGCTCGACCTGGTTGAGGACGACGGGCTGCTGGAAGAGGTGTCCGGGCTGGTCGAATGGCCGGTCGTGCTGATGGGCGAGTTCGAGGAGGCTTTCCTGGCCATTCCGGCCGAGGTGATCCGGCTGACCATCCGCGCCAACCAGAAGTGCTTTGTCACGCGGCCGCAGGGTGTCGACGATGCGCTTTCCAACCGCTTCATCCTCACGGCCAACATCGAGGCCAAGGATGGCGGCAAGGAGATCGCCCACGGCAACGGCAAGGTGGTGCGCGCCCGTCTGTCCGACGCGCTTTATTTCTGGACGACCGATCAGGGCGATTTGCCTGATCTTGACCAGCTTGAAGCATCGGCGGAAAAGTTCGGGCTCGATCTGAAGAAACCGCTCGACCAGCGCATGGCCCGCCTCGACCATCTCGCCGTCACCTTTCACGCCAAGCTTGGCACGCAGGGCGAGCGGGTGGAGCGGATTGCCCGGCTTGCCGAGGAACTGGCGCCGATCGTCGGCGCCGATCCCGCACTGGCGCACCGTGCGGCTGTCTTAGCCAAGGCCGATCTCACCACTGAAGTCGTCGGCGAGTTCCCCGAGCTGCAAGGCGCAATAGGGCGCAAATATGCATTGCTGCAGGGCGAGCATGCTTCGGTCGCGGCAGCCATTGAGGAACACTACAAGCCACAAGGCCCATCCGACCGCGTACCGAGCGATCCGGTTTCGATCACCGTGGCACTTGCCGACAAGCTCGACACGCTGGCCGGCTTCTGGGCCATCGACGAAAAGCCGACCGGGTCGAAGGACCCCTATGCTTTGCGTCGAGCGGCGCTGGGTGTGGTGAGGATCATACTGGAAAACAGGATCAGGCTTTCCCTGGGTGTCGCCATTGCAGCGACGGTGGCCTCGGCGCTCGCCGCATATGAACGGTTCGGTGAGGGGGTTGAGAGCCGTGGTGTGGTCACGATGCTCGATTCCCGCATTCGCGAGTACAAGGGGGCAAGCCAGCTGTTGTCGGAAGCCGGCTTGATCTCCAGATTGTTGAAGGGCGGCTTGGCCAACGCAAATTCGGAAACCTTCGGCTCCGCCGATCAGGAACGAGAGTTCTTCGATGGCCAGCGTATGATGGAGTTGGAAGCATCGCTTTCGCCATTCGTTGCCGATCTCGTCGCCTTCTTCCACGACCGCTTGAAGGTCTACCTCCGTGACCAGGGTGCACGCCACGATCTGATTGATGCGGTCATCACACCGCAGTCCGATGACCTGCTGCAGATCGTCCGCCGCGTCGAGGCGCTGGGCTCCTTCCTCGATACAGAGGACGGCAAAAACCTGCTCGCCGGCACCAAGCGTGCGGCCAACATCCTGGCCGCCGAGGAGAAGAAAAAAACGGCGGTCGCCGAAACCGTTGAGCCGGCGCTGTTTCGCGAGGATACCGAGAAATTGCTGTTTGCGGCGGTGAATCAGGCTGAGAAGCAAGCCGGCGAAGCGATTCAAAACGATGACTTTTCCGGCGCCCTGTTGGCGCTTAGCGTTTTGCGTGAACCGGTTGATTCATTCTTTGAGCATGTACTCGTAAATGACGAGGACTTGTCCGTGCGCGCCAATCGCTTGGCGCTGCTCGCCCGCATCCGCGCGGCGACCGGTCAGGTCGCGGATTTCTCGAAGATAGCTGGTTGAGAAGCTAAGAAAAAATCTTCCGGTCGGCCGTTCGAGCCGGCTTACAGTCATATGACGATGATCTCTCCGTGGCAAAAGGGACATGTTCCCCAACCCCACGGAGGCTTCCATGAATTCCGATCACGAAATCGAAGTGACAGAAGAAACCCCGGCTCCCGCCGAGGCGCTTGAATCCGCTTCCGAAACCATCCTCGATCATGCCGCTGCCGCCGCGGTCGAAGCCGCTGACCTGTCGGATGACGACGAAGACGGCGACGATGAAGAAGGCGAAGATGAGGACGAAGACGACGCCGAGGACAGCGTGAAGGCTGAAGGCGACGACGAAAAGTCCGAAGAAGAAGCTGAAGACGGCGAGTCCGAAGAGGACGACGACAAGGA
>NZ_RZQG01000031.1:0-18450 GCF_003998635.1 Mesorhizobium sp. M7D.F.Ca.US.004.03.1.1 | reverse complement strand
GCCGGGCTGGAGTTACCATTCCGATGCCCTTCTCGAACTCGAGAAGGAGCACGTCTTTCGCAATCACTGGCAGATCGTCGGGCACGTCTCGGACGTCCCTGACGCCGGCGACTATCTGACCATGGACGTCGTCGGCGAGCGCGCCTTGATCGTGCGCGGCAAGGATGGCGTCGTGCGCGGTTTCAACAACATGTGCCGCCACCGCGGCAGCCGCGTCGTTGCCGACAGCCAGGGCAATTGCAAGAACGCACTGGTGTGTCCGTTCCATGGCTGGGTCTACAATCTCGACGGCACACTGCGCGGCGCTGCACGTCCGCGTTCCTTCCCCGACCTCGACAAGACCGAGTTCGGCTTGATGCCACTCGATCTGGAAGTCTGGATGGGCTTCATCTTCATCCGCTTCCGCAATGGCGGGCCGCAGCCCTCGGTCGCCGAGCTGATGAAGCCGATCGAGCCCGAATTCGCGCATTACAACGCCGCCGACATGGTGCCCTCCTGGGGCATTTGGAACCAGAAGACCCCGGTGAACTGGAAGTCGGTGCGCGACGTCGACAATGAGGGCTATCACGTCGCCATGGCGCATCCTGCCTTGCAGGATCTTTATGGCGCGACCTATTTCGACGAGCCCTTCATCAACGGCGTGTCGCGCTCATTCGCCACCTACAACCCGCATGCCGGCCGGCGCTGGAGCGTCAAGAACTACGTCAAGATCGCACCCGAGCCGACACATCTGCCCGGCTATCTGAAGAAGGCCTGGGTCTATTACGGCATCTTCCCCAATGCGGTCATTTCGGTGATGCCGGAATCGGTGCAGTTCTATCAGGAGTTTCCGCTGTCGACGGGTGAGACGCTGCTGCGCGGCGCCATCTACCGCTACCGCGACGAAAGCCGCGAACAGGCCGCCGCCCGCTACCTCTCCTTCCGCATCGACCGCGACACCATGTCGGAAGATGTGCAGCTCTCGGTATGGTCGAACGAATCCATGCTGTCCGAAGCCTTCGAGGGCTTTTATCTCTCCGACCTCGAATATGGCGTGCGCACCCACCACGATCATCTGCGCAAGATGCTGCCAGTGCTGGGCCTGGAGACCGCGCCCGAGGAGAAGGACATGTGGAATTTGAACGACGCGCTCAGGTCGCGGTCTTAGAAGGCTTGGTTCAAAACAGATGCGGGTGTGGTGCCAGGCGGACACCACTAGCTTCAGGGTTTTGTTCGGCGAGCTAGATGTTCATATGTGATTTTCCAAGGGTCGCTCTCGGAAGATCTTTCCTCGCCGATCCAATGGAAGCTGTTGGCGGTGATCTCAGTGAAACGCCATCGCGTTTTCAGACCGCGCGAGTCATTGCCGAGCTGGACGATGTCCTTGCCTTCGGCCCGCCCTATCTGGCGCGAGTGGTCCTGGTTGAGCGGGTCGTTCCATATGATGTGCCAGCCATCGATCTCAGGATCGAAGATGCGCAAGGTCGTACCATACATCGTCGACGGCGCGGGGCGTTTGGGCCTGATCCAAATATCCTGAATCGCGCGGCCTTCGAGCACCCAGCCAAAATGGCATTCTCCATCCCATTTCTGGATTGTGCCGTCGTCGAGGTGGTGGACCGAATCCATTTCCCAGTTTCCAATCAGCCATCCATAAAGGGCCATGTCTTTCGCCCGATCGGCTGGCGGACCTTCGGATCCGAGAGCGGTGAGAAACGAAGAAATCGTCATCGTCATTACTGCCCTTCGTTTCCAGGCAGATGAACTCAACTGCCTAGCGCAGCCCCGGCGGTCCATGTCGCGTCCGGCAAGCGCGCCTTGTGGAACTTTGCGACGGAAGCCCCTTTCGGCGTCGGAACATCGCCGCCACAACCTGCAGCATTGCGGTGTCCCGGGCTTGGGGAAAATTGCTATAATCGCTGGCTTCAACGTCGTTCTGAGGGACGACATTCTTGACTCGATCTATGAGATCGTGCCGCCGGCACCGATGTCGGGTCGCTCCGAAATGGCCTACAACCCGGCGATCCTGAAGGCGGACCTGCACCGCCGGCCGCTCGCCAGGCGAGCAGCTGGCTGATCGGACGGAATCGCCCGCCGCCGCCCCTCATCCGCCTGCCGGCACCTTCTCCCCGTGAAACGGGGAGAAGGGAGAAAATCACCCCCGCCACACGCCCTCTTTCCTCAAATCATCCATCGTCCTTGAAATGCCTTCGTGCAGGATGCCAACCATGTCGTCGATCTGCTCGCGGGTGATGACCAGCGGCGGCGACATTACGCACATGTTGATCAGTGGCCGCACCAGCAGGCCGAGTTCATGGCAATGGGCGTCGATGCGTTTTCCGACATCCTTGTCGAGCTGCAGCGGGTCCTTGCTTTCGCGGTCCGCCACACATTCGACGCAGCCCATCAACCCCATCCCGCGCACCTCGCCGACGAGCGGCAATTCTTCCAGCATCTTCAGCTGCGCCTGGAAATAAGGCGCGACCGCCTGCGTGTGGGCAAGCACGCCCTCTTCCAGCAGATCGAGGTTTTTCAGCGCCACCGCGCAGCCGACAGGATGGCTGGTGTAGGTCAGGCCATGGCCGAACATCGCGTCGGGATGGTTCGACCTGCGCAACTCTTCCAACAGCCGTTCCGAAATGATGACGCCGCCGAGCGGGAAGTAGCCCGAGGTGACGCCCTTGGCGAAGGTGATCATATCCGGATCGATGCCGAACGCGTCGCCCGAGGCAAAGACATGGCCAAGCCGACCGAACGCCGTGACCACCTCGTCGGACACATAGAGGATGTCGTTGTCGCGGCAGATCTCGCGGATACGCTTGAGGTAGCCATCGGGCGGCACGACGACGCCACCTGATGCCTGCACCGGTTCGCCGACGAATGCACCGATCTTGTCGGCGCCGACACGAGCGATCATGTCGCGGAACTGATCGACGAGGAAATCGGTGAAGGCTATAAGGCTCATGCCGCGCGGGCGGCGGAACGGATCGGGCGAAGACAGCTTGATGACCAGCTCGTCGGCACCGTCCATCCAGTCGCGGTCGCGCGGGCGGCCGTTGAGCGAGGCCGACAGGTAGGTCGAGCCGTGATAGGCGCCGCCGCGGCTCAGGATCAGCTTCTTTTCCGGTCGGCCGCGCACATTGTTATAGAACTGCATGAAGCGCAGCGCCGTCTCGACGGCCGAAGAGCCGCCGGTGGTGTAGAAGACATGGCTGAGGTCGCCCGGCGCATGGCCGGCAATGCGCTTGGCGAGTTCCGCCGACGGCGCGTTCATCGTGTACCACGGCGTGTTGTAGGACAGCGCCATCGCCTGGTCGTACATCACCTTGGCGAGCTCCTCGCGGCGGTGGCCGACATTGACGCACCACATGCCGGCCGGCCCGTCGATCAGCCGCTTGCCGGTGCTGTCGGTGATGTAGATGCCGTCGCCTTCGCCGATCAGGGCGCGCGCTTCATTGCCGACCGAACCGGCGAACGGCCAGGGCTGGATAAGATGGCGCTTGGCCAGCTCGACCGCATCGTCGCCAGGCTCCGCGCCGGCCATCTCGGTCGTCTTCAGGTCCCTTGCCGCAGCCATCATCGCCTCACATTGCTTCACAAATTTTCATCGGACATGAAGTGAGATGCCAAGCATTGGAAACAGAGGCTTTCTTCACTTCATTTTGAATGTCCGTTCAATCAATATTGCAGAATTAGCGCTTGATTTCAATCCAAGGATGCGCGCATGATGAAAGAAAGCCGGCAAGGGGAACAGGCAGCCGGCGCCAGCACAATGGGATGCCGCATGGCGGGACAGTCCAGGCCAGCAACCGAGATCACACCCGGAGCCCTGCGCCCCGGAGTCTGGCAATGACGGCGGCCGCGGAAGGGGCGCCCCCGTTGCGCATGACGCGGGCCAGACGAAATGCCCTTCTGCAGTCCGAACCCGTACAGGGTCTTGCCCTGATCAGCCCGACCTTCATCTACGCGCTCATCCTTCTGGTTCTGCCGATCCTGGTGGTCATCGCGCATTCCTTCTGGACGCAGCACTATTTGACCATCGACCGCACCTTCACGCTGGAAAACTACCGCGTCGCGCTGACCGAGCCGATCTACCGTGATCTCCTGTGGCGCTCGCTCTACATCTCGCTGACGGTCAGCCTGCTCACCGTCCTTCTGGCCTATCCGATCGCCTATTTCATTTCCTTCCACGGCGGCCGTCACAAGAGCCTGTGGCTGTTCCTCATCACCATCCCGTTCTGGACCAGCTACCTGCTGCGGGTGATGTCGTGGAAGGTCATCCTCGGCTATAATGGCGTGCTCAATTCCGGCCTGATGGGCCTCGGCATCATCGATGAGCCGTCGACCGCGCTGCTCTACAATTCGAGCGCCGTCATCATCACGCTCACCCATGCCTGGGCGGCCTTCGCCATCCTGCCGATCTTCGTCTCGCTGGAAAAGGTCGACCGCACGCTGGTCGAAGCAGCCACCGATCTCGGTGATGGTCCGCTGCGCTCGTTCCTGCGCGTGACCTTGCCGCTGTCGGCGCCTGGCGTCATCTCGGCAGCACTGATCGTGATGATCCCGACCGTCGGCGACTACGTCACGCCGAAGCTGGTCGGCGGCAAGGACGGCGTCATGATCGCCAACGCCATCCAGGCGCAGTTCGGCAAGGCCTCCAACTGGCCGCTGGGTGCCGCCCTTTCCGTCACCACCATGCTGATCGTTACGCTGATGGCGGGCGCCACGGTGCTGATCATCCGCGCCGTGCAGAGGCTGGCGCGATGATGGCGGTGCGGCGTTTCCTGTCCGGCGGCTGGCTGGCGACCTATGCGTTTCTCTACGTCGTGTTCCTCTATCTGCCGGTGATCTTCCTGCCGATCTTCTCGGTCAACACAGCGGCGACACCAAAATTTCCGCTCACTGGCTTCACTTTGCATTGGTATGAGGATCTGCCCCGCACGCCGGCCCTGCTCGACGCCGCCTGGAACAGCATGATCGTCGGCGTGTCGGCCGCGGTCCTGTCAACTGTGCTCGGCATCCTCGCCGCCCGCTCGATCACCCGCTATCGCTATCCCGGCCGCAGCACCATCCACGGGCTGATCATGGCGCCGCTGGTACTGCCGGAGGTGATCGTCGCCATCTCCATGCTGTTGGTGATGCTGCAGCTGGGTCTCAGCCTGTCGCTGTTCACCGTCGTGCTCGGCCATGTGCTGGTCTGCATTCCCTATTCGATGACGGTGCTGACTTCCGGCTTCGAGGGCTTCGACCGCAGCCTGGAAGAGGCCTCCGCCGACCTCGGCGAAAGCGCCTTCGGCACCTTCCGGCGGGTCACGCTGCCGATGGTGACGCCGGCCATCATCTCCAGCCTGCTGGTCTGCTTCACCATTTCGCTCGACGAATTCATCATCGCCTTCTTCCTGACCGGCACTGAAGCGACGCTGCCTATCTACATCTGGGGCCAATTGCGCTTCGCGGCCAAGCTGCCCGGCGTGCTGGCGCTGGGCACGCTGCTTCTGGTTGCCTCCTTCCTGCTGATGACCGTCGCTGAAATCCTGCGTCGCCGCGCCGCCAGACGCACCCAGAACGAGGGAGGCCTCTATGCCTGAGCAGCAGCAACGATCCATGATCGAGATCAAGAACGTTACCCGCAGCTATGGGGCGTTCAAGGCGCTCGATGACGCCTCGCTGACCATCCGGGAAGGCGAGTTCTTCTCGTTGCTCGGCCCATCCGGTTGCGGCAAGACCACGCTGTTGCGCATGATCGCCGGTTTCGACAATCCGACCAGCGGGTCGATCTCTGTCGGCGGTCAGCCGATGGAGGGCATCCCTGCCAACCGCCGGCCGACCAACATGGTCTTCCAGAGCTATGCGATCTTCCCGCACCTCAATGTCGAACAAAACGTCGCCTATGGGCTGAAGCGGCTGAAGCTGCAGGGCGGCGAGGAGAAGCGCCGGGTCGAGGAGGCGCTGGCGCAGGTCTCGCTGACCGGCCTCGGCAAGCGCCTGGCGACAGAACTTTCCGGCGGCCAACGGCAGCGCGTGGCGCTGGCACGCGCACTGGTGATGCGGCCCAAGGTGCTGCTGCTCGACGAACCGCTGTCGGCGCTCGACAAGAAGCTGCGTGAGCAGATGCAGGTCGAACTGCGCCGCCTGCAGCAGGCGGTCGGCATCACCTTCGTGCTCGTCACCCACGACCAATATGAGGCGCTGGCCATGTCCGACCGCATCGCCGTGATGTTCGGCGGCAGGATTGCGCAGGTCGCCTCGCCCAAGGAAATCTACCAGCGGCCGATCACCCGCCAGGTCGCCGACTTCCTTGGCGGCATGAACTTCGTCAAGGCGCAGATCGTCGAGGAGAGTGGCGCCTCACTGGTTGTCGACACGCTGGGCTTTGGCCGCATCAAGACCGACAAGCCGAAGGCTTTTGTCCGCAATGGCGGCGGCGCGACGCTCGGCATCCGGCCGGAGCGGCTGCGCGTGCTATGGGACAATGCGACGGCCAAGTTCGAGGTCGCCGGCAAGGTGGTCGAACGCCATTATTTCGGCGAGATCACCCATCTGATCGTCGATATACCGGGACTGGAAAAGCCGCTGTCGGTGACCGAGACCAACGATTTCGGCGCCGACGACATCCCGGTCGGCACCTCGATCCGCCTCGCCTACGATCCCGAGGCTTTGGTGGCGATGGCCGAATAGTGCATGATCCCGAAAAGTGGAAACCGGTTTTCGGAAAAGACCATGCTCAGCTAAGAATCTGAAGCTCGGCGATCATCTTGCGCGCCGCGATGCGCCCGGCGACGATGGCGCCTTCGACATAGCCCGGAAATGACGGCGACAGTTCCGAACTGGCGAAATGCAGGGATGGTGAGCCAGCCAGGATTGTCGACTCGGCATCGGTCGCATCCATATCGACGATGAGATCGCTGTAGCCGCCAACACTCCCGAGGTCGTCGAACCAATACCGGACGGCAAAGCCGATCCATTTTGCAGCTTCTGGACCGAGTGCTGCAACGAGACGCGCCGCAATTCTGGTGCGCAGGCCTTCCTGCCCAAAGCCGCGCCATTCGATGGCTGATGGACCACCAATGAAAACCACCAGCGCCGGATGATCGTCATCCTTGCTGGCGTCGCAGGCAAACAAACCTGGCTGGTCGCGCCACATCACCATGCCGCTCAAGCCCTTGGCTCGCCAGAAGGCGGTGGGATAGCGCACCAGCACCTTGATCACCGTACCGCTCCGCCAGACACCAAGGGCTTTCTCCAGGGCCGCCGGCAGTGGCGGCGAATAGTCGATCCTCGACGCCATGACCGGCGGCACCGCGACGAGCAGACAGCGAGCCTCTATCGAACCCGCGCCGGCATGGATGGACACGCCATTTGCGCCTTGCTCGATGCGCGTGACATGCGCGCCCAGCCGCACCCGGGCGCCCAGATCTTGAGCCAAATCCTCCGCCAGCGAATGCATCGTCTCTGCGAGAAAGTATTGCAGCTCCGACACCTCGTTGGTGATGCGGCGATCATTGTCGATGAGGTGCCAAAGCGGCAGCTTCTCCAATGCCTGGCACCACAGACCTTCAATCATCGAGCGAAAGGCTGCCTTGGCGTCCTCGGGGTCGTCCTGGCGATCGAGCCAGGCGGCGACTGACAAGCCGGCGATATCGGGATCATCAGGCGCGATCGCGTTCATGCGATCGCGGATCGCCATCGAGCCGACATAGGTTCGTTCCGCCTCCCGCGCAGACATTGCCGGCTGGGCGATGAATTCGCCGTCGACATAGGACTCGACCAGCGTCTTGCCGTGCTCCTCAACCAACGCCATCAGCGCCGGCATATCCTCGCACAGGAACTGACCGCCGCTGTCGACACGCTCGCCGTCGCCGATCTCCATGGACTCGACCCGCCCGCCGACGCGGTCGCGCGCTTCGAGCAACAGAAAGCCGATGCCGGCTGCCTTCAGCTCAAGCGCCGCCGACAGGCCGGTGAAGCCGGCGCCGACGATAACGACATCGGTTTTTTCCGGTTCGCCCGTCAATAGCCGGCCTTGATCTTCTCGAATTCGGCGACCATGCGCTGCTTGAGCTCTGGCGCCACCGGCTGCTGGAACAGCGTCTTGTCGAGGAACTTGTCGAGATTGTCGAAGCCGCGATCGACCAGCACCTTGTGGTCGATCGCTGCCATGCCGGCGCCATTGCCATGGCCATAGCCGAAGGTCCTGACCATGTAGTCCGACACGCCGGGTGCGTTGACGGCGCTGAGGAATTCATAGGCTTCATCGAGCTTACCAGGCGCGTCCTTCATCAGCACATAGCCGCACACCCAGGTCGAAATCCCTTCCCTGGTGTCGCGGTTCATGGCGATCGGCATGCCTTGCCCTTTGAGCGTGACAAAGGTCTCGTTCCAGCCCCAGACGAGATCGACCTCATTGCCGATAAAGGCCTGGTTGAGGTCGGTGTCGTCGGTCCAGTAGAAGCGGATGTTCTTGTGCACGTCGCGCAGGAAGGCAGACGCCTCCTGGAACTGCGCGTCGGTCATCTTGGTCCAGTCCTTGAGGCCGATCACCAGGCTCGCCAGCGCATAGGCGTCATCGACATTGTCGCCGATGGTGACGCGGCCCTTGAACTTGGGATCGGCGAATATCCTGAGCGACTGCGCCTCTTCAGCCGTCACCTTGTCGGTGCGGTAGAGCAGTGACGTGTTGCCCCAGTCGAACGGCATGAACCAGGCCTTGCCGTCGGCGGTGACGGCAAGATCCTTCATCGCCATGATGCCGGGATTGAGGTCCTTCCAGCCTGATATCCTGGAGGTGTCGAGCGGCTGCAGCATGCCGGCCTCGCGCCATTTGACCACGCTTTGCGAGCAGGGGTGGGCGATGTCGGCCTTGAAGCCGGCCCGCATCTTCTCGAACGCTTCGTCCTCGTCGCCGAAGAAGGCGAAGGTCGGCTCGGCGCCGTATTTGGCGGTGTAGGCTGGGTGCAGCAGCGGATCCTCATAGCCCGACCAGTCGAACACGACGAGATCACCGCCGCCTTCGGCGAAGGCATAGACCGCACCGGCGCCAATCATGCACGCGGCGGCAAGGGCAAGGCGGCGTAGCATCGATTTCATGGCTGAGAATCCCCCGGGGATCGCGCAAACGTCCCCTAAAGGTTAGGAGAATTCCCAGACTTTGGCGAGCCCGTCTGCCGCCCTGTCGACGCGCAGACAGGACGCCCGGAACAAGGGCTCAGTACCCGGCTTTGATCTTCTCGAATTCGGCGATCATCTTGAGCTTGAGGTCGGAAGGCACCGGCGACTGGAACAGCGTCTTGTCGACGAATTTCTGCACGTCGTCATAGCCCTTTTCCTTCAAGACCGCCTGGTCGACGCCGGCCATGCCCTTGGCATTGGCCTGGCCGTAGCCCCAGTCCTTGACCAGCACCTTGGCGGTCTCCGGGTCGTTGACGGCGTTCAGATAGTCATAGGCCTTGTCGACATTGCCGGGCGCGTCCTTGAACAGCACATAGCCGCAGACCCAGGTCGAGATGCCTTCGTCGGTGTCCTTCTTCGCCATGATCGGCACGCCGGCGGCGACCGACTGCACTGTTGCGTCATTCCAGGCCCAGGCGAGATCGACCTCGCCGCCGCTCAGCAGCTGCACGACGTCGGTCGTGTCGGTCCAGTAGGAGCGGACGTTCTTGTGCACCTGGCGCAGGAAATCCGATGCCTGCTTGAACTGGTCGTCGGTCATCTTGGTCCAGTCCTTGAGGCCTATGGCGAGGCTCGCCAGCGCATAGGCATCGTCGACATTGTCGCCGATGGACACCCTGCCCTTGAACTTGGGATCGGCAAAAGCCTTCAGCGACTGCACGTCCTTGGCATCGATCTTGGAGGTGTTGTAGGTGAGCTGGGTATTGCCCCAGTCCCAGGGCATGAACCAGGCCTTGCCGTCCGATGTCGTGGCAAGATCCTTCATCGCCATGATGCCGGGATTGAGGTCTTTCCAGCCCGTGATCTTAGACCTGTCGAGCGGCTGCAGCAGGCCGGCCTCGCGCCATTTTACCACGCTCTGCGAGCAGGGGTGGCCGAGATCGGCCTTGAAGCCGGAGCGCACCTTCTCGAACGCCTCGTCCTCGTCGCCGAAGAAGGCGAAGGTCGGCGAGTCGCCGTTCTTCTCGACATATTTCGGGTGGAAGCTGGGGTCTTCATAACCTGACCAGTCGAACACGATCAGGTCCTTGTCGGCGGCGACCGCAAGTGCCGCGGCCGAAGCCGCCAGCGCACCAGTCAGCGCCAGGGTCAATGTCAGGCGTCGGGTTAGTTTCTTCATTGTTCCATCCTCTGTCTGTTCTGGTGTTCTTATGGTTTTGTCGCGCCGGCGGCCTTCGACGGATAGTGCTTCGGGAAGGCCACCGACAGGAATTCATTGGCCGCCTGCAAGGCGGTCTCGCGCGTGGTGTCCTCGGTCCCCATCATCAACCGCAGCCACAACCCTTCCAGCATCGCACTAAGCGCCAGCGCCATGACCTGCGGCTCATAGGCATAGGAGCCGCTTTGCTTCAGCGTCGCGCACAGGTCGATGAAGATGGTCTGGTAGACGGCATCGCGCGCACTGCTCAGCGCCTGGTAGGTCGGCCGCGACTTGGCCTCGCCCCAGAAGGCACACCAGGCGGCGAGCTTGCGCTTGTTGCAGATCGACCGGTCGAAATCGGCGGAGACCAACGCGTGAAGCTGATCGGCGGGGTCATCGCCCGCCTTCTGCAGGGCGTTGCGCCAATGCGACGAATACTCGTCATACATATGCTGCAAGGTCGCGATGAGCAGCTTTTCCTTGCTCTCGAAATGGAAATTGACGATGCCGCGCGACAGGCCCGCGCCGTCGGCAACATCGGCCATCGTCGTTTCCGAATAGCCGCGCTTGGCCAGCGAATCGATCGTCGCCTCGATGAGCTGAAGCTGCCTGACCTCCTTCGAGGCCTTGCGTCCGCGCTTTTCGGCCTCGCTTTTCCGCGCCGATTCAAGGAGGGCTTCCCTGGCGACTGAAGTCTTCATGGGTCTGATGGTCTCCAGCATCGCCGGCTATCCAACCGGCTTTCGACCGCGAAGATGAGTGGGACGGTGCTCACCACTGTCAAGCACCTTCTGCATGGCTTCCCAGGTTCGTATGTTCTTGTCGACATAGGCTGCGCCAACCTCGGCGGCGACCATCGGGTAGAGCGGCCCTTTCAGCTTTTCCAGCTCACCGCGCGCGACGTCGCGATACCAGGGATTGCGATCCCTGGCAGTGACATCGGCAAAGCCGGCGCTACGCATCGCCTGCGCATAGCGCGCCGGCGATGCCATGGCGAAGGACAGCCCTTCCGCCGCGATATAGGCCCTCATCTCGGGTGACGGTTCGCCGTCATGTGAGATCATCCAGTTGGAGGCGGCAAAGACGCCGCCCGGCCTGAGAACCCGGAAGATTTCTGCAAACAGCGCGTCCTTGTCTAGCACGTGCAGCAACGCATCCTTGGAGAAGACGACATCGAAGGAGCAATCGGCGAAAGGCAGCGGTCCCGGTGGCGCCTGGATAAAGCTGACACGATCCGCGAGCCCACGCGCGGCGGCTCGCTGCCTCGCCGTTTCGATCACCGGCTGTTCGACATCGAAGCCGGTAGCGTGAGCGGCGCCGTGGCGCTCGACCAGATGCAGCGTGATGCCGCCGGAGCCGCAGCCGATATCGAGGATCGTCTTGTCCTTGAGCGAAAGCCCTTCAACCACCCGGTCGACCTCGTCCGGGCCTCCCGGCGACAGATAGCCGTCGCCCCACAGCAACTCGAGGAAGCGGATGGTAGTGTCGTCATACTCCGGCTCGGCATCTGCCGTCTCAATCATCGGATGTCGTCCCCGTCAGCCGATTTAAGCACTTTGGAAAGCCCGCAAAGCGTATCTCAAGGCTGAGAAAACGCAACACCATTTGTTGAACATTCATTCAGTATGACTGGACAGAATGGCTGATACCGTGCCAAATTCCGCGCATTCGGGAACAGATCACGCAAAAATGAAGAGCGGGTCGCGCGGGAAGACTGGGCCAAAATGAAAGCTTGGGATGCGATCATCATCGGCGGCGGGCACAACGGACTGGTCAACGCCTGCTACCTGCAGCGCGCCGGCCTCGACGTGCTGGTGGTCGAGAAGAACGACTGGGTCGGCGGTGCCGCCACGAGCAGGGAACTGACACCGGGCTTCCTCTACTCCAACTGCTCCTATGTCTGCTCGCTGTTTCGCCCTGAGATCATGCGCGACCTCGAACTGCCTCGCTTCGGCCTGCAGGTCATCTCATACGAGGGCGGCGCGGTGTTCACCCGGGATGGCGACTACCTCGCCAACTACCGCGACCACGATGCGCACCGGCGCGAATTCGCCCGCTTCTCCAAGCGCGATGCGGAAGCCTATGACCGCTATGCCCGCGACGTGACGCGGCAGTGCCGCTTCATCCAGCCGCTGTTGATGCGTACCGCGCCCGACCCGACCAGCCTGCGGCCGCGCGACCTCGGCGAACTGCTCTATCTCGGCAAGAAATTCGCCGGCCTGTCGGCGCAGGAAATGGCGCTGACGCTGCGCTTCTGGACCATGTCGATCTCGGAGTTCCTCGACGAGTATTTCGAGACCGATGTCATCAAGGCGAACTTCGCTTTGTCCGGCATCATCGGCACCGCGCTCGGGCCGATGTCGCCCGGCACGGCTTACGTGCTTTTGCACCACTATATGGGCGAGGTCGACGGCTCGGTCGGTGCCTGGGGCTATGCGCGCGGCGGCATGGGCGCCGTCACCAAGGCACTCGCGGCATCCTTCAAGGCGTCGGGCGGAACCATCCGCACCGGCGCCGAGGTCGACCGTGTGCTGGTCAAGCGCGGCAAGGCCAAAGGCGTGGTGCTGGCCGGCGGCGAGGAGATTTACGGCAAGCTCGTCGTCTCCAACGCCGACGTGAAGCGCACCTTCCTCAAGCTTGTCGAGGAAAAGGAACTGCCCGACATCTTCCTGCGCCGGGTGAGGAACTTCAAGATCCGCGGCTCGTCCGGCAAGGTCAACATCGCGCTCGATTCGCTGCCGGAATTCCCAGCGCTGCCGAAGGATTCGCCGGTCTATCGCGGCGACAT
The DNA here is from genome assembly GCF_003998635.1 of Mesorhizobium sp. M7D.F.Ca.US.004.03.1.1. NCBI lineage: Bacteria > Pseudomonadati > Pseudomonadota > Alphaproteobacteria > Hyphomicrobiales > Phyllobacteriaceae > Mesorhizobium > Mesorhizobium sp. M7D.F.Ca.US.004.03.1.1. The sequence goes on along the minus strand of NZ_RZQG01000031.1, from coordinate 5,374 downwards.
GCATTTCACCGATTCGATGGAGCGAATGGAGCGCGCCTATGACGACTGGAAGGCCGGGCGCTGGTCGGCCGATCCCTTCCTCGACATGGTCATCCCGACGACACTCGACCCGACCATGGCGCCGCCCGGCAAGCATTTCATGAGCTGCTTCGTGCAATACGCCCCGCCCAAGATCGGCGGCCGCGAGTGGACCGATGCCGATCGCGACGGCTTCGCCGAAAGCGTGATTGCCCAGATCGCTGAATACTCGCCTGGCTTCCGCGACCGCATCGTCCACATGGAGGTGCGCACGCCGCGCGAGATCGAGGCGGAAGTCGGCCTCACCGAGGGCAACATCTTCCAGGGCGAATTGACCTTCGACCAGCTTTTGTTCAACCGTCCGGTTCCGGGCTACGCGCAGTACCGTTCGCCGGTCGATGGGCTCTATATGTGCGGCTCCTCGACCCATCCCGGCGGCGGCGTCATGGGTGCGCCCGGCCGCAATGCCGCGGCGGAAATCCTGCGCGATCTCGCCAAGTCGACCTCCCACATGAGCCCGGCCCATGACGTCATTTGACGCAATCATCATTGGCGGCGGCCACAATGGCCTCGTCGCTGCTGCCACGCTGGCCAAAGCCGGCCGCAAGGTGCTGGTGCTGGAAGCCGGAAGCGAAGTCGGCGGCGCCGCGCGCACCGAAGAATTCGCGCCCGGCTTTCGCGCATCCTCCATTGCCCATCTGCTGAACCGGCTGCATCCCGACGTGGTGAAGACGCTGGAGCTGGAAAAGCACGGGCTGCAATTTGGTCGCGCCGACTTCATGCCGTCGGTGGCGCTGTCGAAAGACGGCCCGCCGCTTGTCCTGCATGGCGCCTATGGCGAGGTGCTGACTGGCGCCAGTTCGTCCGAGCAATCGGCCTGGAAGGGACTGCGCGCGCAGCTGCTGCGCTATGCCGGCATCCTGAAGCCGTTCCTCTACCGCCGGCCGCCCGATCTCGCCGGCATGTCGCTGCTGGAAACCGTTTCACTCGGCCAGACCGCGCTGGCGTTGAAGAAACTTGGCAAGGAAGACATGCGCGACTTCCTGCGCGTGCTGTTGATGAACGTTGCCGACCTGCTGGATGAACAGCTCACCGACATCAGGCTGAAGGGCCTGCTGGCTTTCGACGCTACGCTGGGCAGCCATCTCGGTCCGCGCTCGCCAACCTCATTGCTCGGCCTCTACTATCGGCTGGCCGGCGAGACCGATGGTGCGGCCGGCGCGCAGGTCCTGCCGCAAGGCGGCATGGGCGCGGTCGTCACTGCCATCCGTGCCTCGGCGGCGAAGGCCGGCGTCGAAATCCGCACATTGGCGCCCGTGGCAAAAATCATCGTCGAGAAAGGCCGCGCCGCCGGTGTCGCGCTCGACAATGGCGAGGTGATGCACGCGAGCACGATCGTCTCCGCCATCAATCCGGCGACGACTTTCCTCGACCTCGTCGGACCGTGCGAGATCGACACTGGTTTCGTGCGCAAGGTGAAGAACATTCGCATGAAGGGCGATACGGCCAAGCTCAATCTGGCGCTCGACCGGCCGCCGCAATTCACCGGTGTCGATGCCGCCGGCCACAAGGGCCGGCTGGTCATCGCCCCCTCGCCCGATCACGTGGAGCGCGCCTTCAATCCCTCCAAATATGGCGAGTTCTCGCCGGAGCCGGTGATGGAGATCACGCTGCCAAGCCTCGCCGACCCGTCGCTCGCACCCAGCGGCGCCTGCGTGCTGTCGGCGGTCCTGCAATACGCTCCCTATGCGCTGAAGGAGGGTTGGGATGCCGGCAAGCCGAAATTCCTCAAGGCTGTTATGGCGCAGCTCGAGTCCTACGCGCCCGGCATCGGCAAGAGCGTGATCCATGCCGAGCTTTTGACGCCGGCCGATATCGAGACGCGCTATCGCATGCCGGGCGGCCATTGGCATCATGGCGAATTGCAGGCCGACCAGATGCTGGTCTCGCGCCCCGTCTCCGGCTGGTCCGGCTACGACACGCCGATCGATGGGCTGTTCCTGGCCGGCGCTGGCTCGCATCCCGGCGGCGGCGTCTCCGGCGCACCTGGCCTCAACGCCGCACGACGCATCATCGCGATGAAGGGATAGGCCATGGCCCAGGCAACCAAGAAGAAACCCGTCGCAAAGGCAGCCGGCGCGCCCGTTTCCGCCCGCATCGCAGCGCAGGCTCATTTCCACACGCTGCGTCTGGGCACGCCATTCCAGCCGCGCATCGACGCGCTGGCCAGAACCCAGGACTGGTACAATTGGGCCGGTTACCGCGCCCCCCACTCGCTGTGGGACGAGGAGCTTGAATACTTCGCCATCCGCAGCCAGGCGGCCCTGTTCGACATTTCGCCGATGACCAAATACCGGATCGAGGGGCCGGACGCCGAAGCCTTGCTCAACCGCGTGACGCTGCGCGATGTCACCAAGCTCAGGCCCGGCCGCGTCCACTACACAGCCTGGTGCGACGACGAGGGTTTCGTCCTCGATGACGGCACACTGTTCCGTCTGTCGCCGACCCGCTTCCGGCTGTGTTCGCAAGAGCGGCATCTGCCTTGGCTGCTCGACAGCGCCGGCGGTTTCGATGTGATCGTTGAGGAAGAGACTGAGGCGGTGGCCGGCCTCGCCTTGCAAGGCCCGACCTCCTTTGCGGTGCTGCGCGATGCTGGCTTTGCCGGCGTCGAGAGGCTGAAAATATTCGACCTCGCCGACTTCCCGCATGATGGCGGCCCCCAAGGAAACACCCAAGTCACCATCTCGCGCACCGGCTTCACCGGCGATCTCGGCTACGAACTGTTCGTTTCGGCCGACAAGGCGCTGAGCCTGTGGGACCGGCTGATGACATCGGGCGACCTGCGCGGCATCCGCGCCATCGGCTACACCGCGCTCAACCGCGCCCGTCTGGAGGCAGGGCTGATCGTTGCCAATGCGGATTTCACAACCGCCGAGCACGCCATCCGCGCCGACCGCCTGCGCATGCCCGACGAGATCGGGCTCGGCTTCATGATCGATCTGGAAAAGGGCCATTTCAATGGCCGCCGTGCCATCCTCGAGGCGAGAGCGAAACGCAAATTGCGCTATGTGCTGGTCGGGCTGGAGATCGAAGGCAACATCCCTGCCGAACACGCCATCGTCTACCACAAGAAAGCCCACGAGGTTGGCCTGGTCAGCGCCGCCATGTGGTCGCCGATGGCCAAGCGCAACATCGCCATCGCCTCGCTGGCGCGGCCATACGGTGATACCATGGTCGAGGACCTCTGGGTCGAGACCTACGCCATGCGCGAGCTGCAGTATCAGAAGCTGATGAAGCGGGCAAAGGTGGTGGCGCGTCCGTTCATCAAGCTCGACCGCCGCACTGCCAATCCGCCGGCGGACTTCTGATCATGACCGACGAAGCCGACAAGCAGCAAGAAGATGGGGAAGCCGCCGAACAGTGGGAGCTGGTCAACACACCGCTCGGCGAGAAATGGTCCGGCCGCACGCGCTATGCCGCCGCCATGTTCTTCTACAAGCGCGGCGAGATGACCTCCGAGACGCTCGAAGTCTACCGCATCTGCGCGCGGCTCGATTCGGAAGATCCGCTGCCGATCATCCGCGATCGCGGTGTCGGCAAGGACTGGCTGAAGCGCATGGGCTTCCAATAAGTCGTTCTAACCTATCGTTTTCTCGAGCATGCCAAGCCAGTTGCGATAGGCGATCTTTTCGATCAGCGCGCGGCCGAAGCCACGTGCCGCCAAGGCATCGATCAGCTTCGGCAGGCCGGCGACGTCGCCGATGACGGACGGGATCATGGCGCCGTCGAAATCGGAGCCGAGGCCGACGCCGTCTTCACCCAGAGCCTGCAGCAACGAATCGACATGGCGCACCATGATGTCGAGGCTGGTGTCGGCATTCATGCGCCCGTCCTCGCGCAGGAAGCCTGTGGCGAAGTTCAGTCCGACCATGCCGCCGGACTCGCGGATCGCGCCGAGCTGCCAGTCGGTGAGATTGCGCGAATGGCCGCAGATCGCATGCACGTTGGAATGGGTGGCGACCAGCGGCGCATCGCTGAGCGCGGCGACATCGCGAAAACCCTTCTCGTTGAGATGCGAGAGGTCGATCATGATCTTCAGCTGGTTGCAGGCCTTGACCAGCGCCTTGCCCGCATCGGTCAGGCCGGGCCCGGTGTCAGGCGAGGACGGAAAGCGGAACGGTACGCCGTGACCGAAGGCGTTCGGCCGGCTCCAGACGATGCCGAGCGAGCGCAGGCCGGCTGCATGCAGCACGTCGAGCATGGTGAGCTCGGGATCGATCGCCTCGACCCCTTCGATGTGGAACACCGCTGCGATCGACCCTTGCGCTATGGCGTTGCGCACATCGCCGGCACTGCGGCAGACGGTGAGCGCTCCGGCCCGTTCCAGCCTAAACAGGATCGAGGCCATCGCGATCGTCGAGGCCAGCGCATCATTGCGCGGAACCTCGGGCGGCAGCGGCTCGGCAGCGCTCGGCGCCAGGGGAACGGCGCTGCGCCTGGATTTCTCGACTGGCGGCGGGAAGATGGCGAACATGCCGCCGGCAAAGCCACCGGCCTTGGCACGCGGCAGGTCGATATGACCGCCCGATTTCCCCTCGATGAACAGCTTTTCGACGTCCGTGTCTTTCGACTGGTAGAGTCTGAGCAACGTATCGTTGTGGCCGTCGAAGACGGGAACGAGGTCGGTTTCGGTCATACGGGGATCATTCGGTTCGTTTGTCGGCAAGGGGGCTGAGATACACCATATCTACTTAGGCAGGATGTGCCACCCGCGCAAATGCCAAAGCCATCCCGGTGGGATGGCAGCCACTTGCCGCGCCGTTTCCCGGTGACGAAAATCCTACCGCTTCAGCACGTCGGCCCACTCCTGATGGCGGCGGAACTGGGCGTTGGCGAAGGGGCAGAGCGGGATGATCTTCTTGCCTGCCGCCCGCGCATCCTCGACGGCGCGGGTGACGAGCCGAAGGCCGGCACCCTGGCCACGAAATGCGTCCGGCACCTCGGTATGGTCGATGATGATCTGGTGCTCGCCGATCTTGGTGAAGGTCATCTCGGCCTCGGCGCCACCGGGCCCGCGCAGGACATAGCGACCCTTGGAACCGCGATCCTCAAGCTCGATCTCAGGCAGTTGGTCAGGCATCGCTATACTCCTTGGGCAGCATCGGCAAAGAACCGCCGCGCCGCCTCGATCTCGTTTGGCCGCACCTCGTGCCCGCCTTCATGCCACTCCACTGTGACATCGGCGCCGTCGGCACGCAAATAGGCTTCGAGCCGCGTCGTCAGGTTCGGCGGGCAGATCGGATCGCGCTTGCCGGCGGTCAGCAGAATATGGCGGCCGGCGAGACTGCCCTTCACC
>NZ_RZQG01000319.1:0-6187 GCF_003998635.1 Mesorhizobium sp. M7D.F.Ca.US.004.03.1.1 | reverse complement strand
CCATCAGGGCCGCCACCTGATCGATGATCCTGCCGGTGATGGCTGCCGGCAGCATCAGCCACACACAACGCGGCTTGGCGAGCTTGCCGACGAATTCTTCCATTGAAGCCGCCCCTAGCGCGCCGTCAGTCACCAGAGCCGCGACGCTGGCGGGATTGATGTCGTAGACGACGCATTCGTGGCCGTCGCGCATCAGGCGCCGGACCATGTTGGCGCCCATCCGGCCCAGTCCCATCATTCCGATTTGCATGGTTTCGTCCCTGTTTTCTAGGAGATTTACGGGGTTTGTCGGGGGAAGATCTACTGGCTATCCTGCTCGCCTGATATGACGGAGAAGTCGACATTCTCCCAATCGCCGGTTGCGGGCCAGAAAAAAGTGAAGGTCAGCGTGCTTCCCTTGGGGAGGCCGGCGACGGGCAGATCGGCAAGATGGATGCCGAAAGCGTTCTCTGCCGTCTGGCTGTCATGGGCAGTTGCCCAGTTGTCGCTGCTCCAGTGAACGATTGCCGGGTCCAACAGCTCGATGCGCAGCGTTTTGCCCGCCGGCATGGTGCGGATCTTGTTGTTGAACCGCCAGGTCCTGAACGGCGATACGGTCTTGTCCTCGATGTAGCGCTTGACGCCTTGCGGCGGCATGTCGAAGACCGCACCGTCGCGCAGCGAGCGCAACAGCTTGATATGCTCCGAATGCGCCCAGACCAAAGGCATGGCGCTGCCCGAGGGCCTGCAATGCAGCAATTCGCGCTCCATCAGGTCGGGGCCGTCCCAGACTTGCTCCGGCAACAGACCGCCCGGTCCGGCCGAGCCTTCCAGCGCCTCGAGAAGGCTGGCTGCCTTGTCCTTGCGCCCTGCCGCCAGCTCATAATGGGCGCGTTCGCCCGCCAATAGCGGCCAGGGGCGGCCCTGGCCGGTGCCGTCGAATGGCGCGCCGTCTTCGTGCTCGCCATAGCCGTCGCTGGTGTAGCGATACCAGAGCGGCCCTTGCGGCAGGTCGCAGCGCAATTGAGCGTCGATGACCTTGACCGTGTTGACGATGCGCGGATCGTTGGCCGCCCGTAGACCGAAACGCACCAGCGCCAGCGCGTCCGGGCTGACGATTGCCTCGGCGGGCCGGTCGCTGTCGCCGGGCGGCCGGTTCTTGATCGGTACGTAGCCGTCCTTCGGCGAGCCGGCGTCGGCGCTGTCGGGCGGCGCGATGCGCACGTAGTAGCCGTCAACGCCAACTTGCCTGCAGATCGCCGTGCCGCTGACATAGGTCCAGCGCTCGACCTGGTCGTTCCAGACGTCGGCGGTCTCGCGCAGATAGGTCGCGGCGTCGTCCTTGCCGCAGACATCGAGCAAGTCCGCCGCAGCTAGCAGGGCCGCGATCTCGACTGCAAGCGTGAACGGGCTGTAGCCGGCATCCTCTTCCCAGCGGTCTTCGCCGGTGACCGGTCCGTTGCGCACGACATAGCTGGCGGCGTCCTCGATCATCGGCAGGAAGGTTATGAGCCTGGCGCGCGGCAAATGGCCGGCGCGCCGCAAAGCATCGGCCAACAGCAGCGGAAACGCGCATTCGTCCATCTGTATGCCGGGCCAATAGGGGGACCCGTCGAGCCATGCATTCTGCGGCCAATGGCCGTCCGGCTGCTGGATGGAGCGCAGGTAGCCGAGAATCCGCAATGCCGCCGCGGCATCGCCGGCGGCGAGGAAGCCGCCCGCCGTCTCGACCAGATCGCGCGGCCAGACCAGATGATAGCCACCGAGGTCGTCGTCGCCCTTGTTGAAGCCCCACGGGATCGACAGGCTGGCGACCGCGGCGCCCGGCACGACGATCGACCGGTGCGTCGCCAGTACCGCGGTGCTGGTGCGATAGCTGTTGATGCCTGATGCTGTGTGCCGATCCAGCGACAGCAGGCCAGTCTGCCACTTGCGCCAGTTCTGGATGTAAGACTTGGCCGCCGCCGCAAAACCCCGCTTCAGGCTGGCGAAGGCATTTTCCGCGGCCTCGTCGGGCGTTGCGCCAAAGCCCAGCGCCAGCAAGGCCTTGGTCTTTGCGGCGGAAAAACCGATCTCGCCGGTCAACGCGACATTGCCGTCCTCGGCCCGCTGGCAAGCCGGATCGAGTTGGCCGGTGTCGTGCAGTTGCTGCCAGCCGTCGGAAAAGCCGACATAGCCGGCCGCGCTGTTTTTCCAAGGCAGCGACGAGGCCAGCGCCAGGCAAGAGCCGCGCCCCGAGGCAAACAGCACGGGCTTTCCCTTGTGCTCGCCGACCCAGGCGGTGTTGCCCATGCCGGCATTGACCAGATGCGGCGCCAGAAGCGCATAGACGCGGTAGTCGCCGGGCGCACCCTTGAGCGGCGTGAAGGTGATTTCCTGCAGCAAAGCGGGACGCGCCGGGTCGGCGAGGATGCGCTTTTCGATCCGCCAGGCGCCGTCGCTCGCCGTGTTGACCAGCCGGTAGGCAGGTACGCCGTCCTCGAACGGTTCGATGGTGTGCGCGGCATCACGCTTCTCTTCCGAGAAGTAGCCGTCGGGACCGGTGACGATCAGGCCGAAATCGCGCGTGCAGGCGCTGTCGACGCGCGGATAGTAGATTTCGTTGAGGATGCCGTGGCTGATCGTGAACCAGATCTGGCCGGCTGGCGAAAGCGACGTTCCGACGCCGCTCTTGGCGCTTGACGTCCAGCGGGCCGGAATTCCCGGGGCGCCCGGAGCAACGGTTGGCGTCACTGGCATTCTGTTTCGGTCTCCTGGCCCCCTCCCTAGACCAGGACGCGAACCCTTTACAATCATTGCACCGCAAGTTGATCGGACACCGCCAATGGCGCGTCGTTGACAGCAGCGCCGGCATGCGTCCACTATTTCCCGGCACGGGAGGATCGTGAAAGCCAATGCCGGAGGTGTCCCTGGTCCTGATCGACCGGCTGCTGGCGATCTCGCGGGCGCTTGCCGGCCATATCGACCCCGGCACGGCGTTCCGCGCGACAGCCATCGAGATCGGCTCGCTCATTCCGCACGACCACATGGATCTGGCGGTGCTGTCGCATGATGGCCGCCGGCACGCCTGTTATGAAGCCGGCTTCCACACCAGCTGGAGCGAGCTTGCCCAGCATCCGCTGCCGACCGAAGTCAGCCCGATCCGCTCGGTGCTGTGGGGCGAAGTACCCTATCTGCTCGCCGACGACGCGTTGAGCGACCAGCGCTTCCATTTCGCCACGGCCATAGATGGGCCGATCTTCGCCGCCCGACTGCGCAGCCGCATCGTCGTGCCGCTCAGGGCACGCGGCGGCATCATCGGCGCGCTCAACATCAGCCGGCACGAGGTCGATTGCTACACGCTTGCCGATGTCGCCGTCGCCCAGCAATGCGCCGATCTGATCGCGCCCTATATATTCGCGCTGATCCAGACCGAGGAGGCCCGCCGGGCGATGCTTGCCGAGAGCGAGGCCCGCAACCGCGTCGAACTGCTGCGGGTCGGCGCCTCGCAATTGACCGAAGGCATGGAGCGCGAACGCCGGCGCATGGCCATGGACCTGCACGACCAGACGCTTGCCGACCTCGCCCGCATCGCGCGCCAGCTTTCGGCCCTGCGCGGCCAGGGCGTGGCGCGGGCGGCGCAGCTTGCCGACCTCGAGCAGGAGGTCGCCGGTTGTCTCACGGAGCTGCGCCACATCGTCGACGACATGCGCCCGAGCGTGCTCGAATTGTTCGGCCTGCGCGATGCCGTCGAGGCGCATCTCAACCGCAGCGTCGCCAGAGCCAAGCCGCCAATCGCCGTGCACATCGCCGACACCAGCGACGGTGGCGCCGACAGTCTGCCGGAGCCGGTTCGCACCGCGCTCTACCGGATCGTGCAGGAAGCGATCAACAATGCCGTTCGCCACGCCGCGCCACACCGCATCGACGTGCTGCTGGCGTCGACAACGAGCGTGCTTCGGGTGATCGTCACCGATGACGGCCAGGGCTGCGGCGCTGTCGATCCGGCCGCCCATGGCGGCATCGGCCATATGCACACACGGGCCGCCCTCATCGGGGCGCGGCTGCGCATGGGCCAGGCCGGCCGCAAGAGCGGCGGCACCCGTGTCGTCGTCGAGATCGACCGCCCGCCGTCGCGGGAGTTACCGGCTGCGGCGGCTGCAACAGCACCCGGCGAGTTCGCCGTGTCGGAGGCCATGTGATGCTTGTGATGATCGCCGAGAACGATGGGTTGCACCGCACCTTCGCGCGCCGGACCGTAGAGCAATTGTGGCCCGGCGACGTCGAGGTGATCGAAGCGAGCGACGGCGAGGACGCGATCAACCTGGCGGCTGAACGCGAGCCGCCGCATGTCGTGCTCGACCTGCAGATGCCGAAGGCGACCGGGATCGAGGTTGCTAGGGCGATCTGGAACCGCCGCGCCGGCACGCACATCCTGTTCTGGTCGAATTTCGCCGACGAGGCCTATGTGCGTGGCGTGGCGCGCATCGTGCCGCCGGGCTCGGTCTACGGCTATGTGCTCAAATCGGCGACGGAGGAGGGCATGCGGTCCGCCCTGCGCGGCGTTTTCCGCGATGGCCACTGCATCATCGACCGCGAGATCCGCGGCATCCAACACCGCGTGCAGGACAGGTTCGAGGGCATCACCGACGGCGAATATGAAAGCCTGATCGACATCGCGCTCGGCCTGACCGACCGGGCGATCGCAGCACGCCGCGGCCTGTCGATCCGTGGCGCGCAGAGCCGCATTAAACATGTCTACGACAAGCTTGGCATCGTTCCGGCGGAGGACGGCGCCAGCGATGCTTCGGTGTTCAACTCGCGGACGCGGGCGATCTATCTCGCCATGGCGCGCGGCCTGATCAACGTCGATGCGCTGCGCCGCGAGCAGGACCGGCTCGATGCCTGGCTGGCGGAGCAATAGCGGGCCTCGTCTTCTGCGCCTCGGCCTCATGACTGGAGTGTCCACACCCGATTCCGATGGGTTCGTGAAATTGGTGGCACGGCCAACCGGAACATCGGAAGTTCCGGCGCATTGCTAGTGAACGCCATTCCAATTCACTGCCTGCGGACTCAAAGTGCGACCCTCAATCACAGATTCATGGCACTTGGTGCGTGAAAGCGTAGCCGGCTTCATCAACGACAATGCTCTTAGTCACGGTGCTGCGATGGCCTTTTATGCTGCCACCTCGCTGGCGCCGATCTTGCTGATTGTGGTTGCGATTGCTGGTCTCGTATTCGGTCATGATGCCGCACAATTGGCTTTGTCGGCCCAGATCTCCGGGCTGATGGGGCCGGAAAGCGCCGATCTCCTCAAGACCGCACTGCAAAGTGCATCTAGCAAGCTGTACGGGACGTGGGCCGCAATCATAGGGCTGGCCACCTTGTTGGTGGCCGCCTCTGGCGTCTTCGGCGAAATGCAGCAGTCGTTGAACACAATTTGGAAGGTTGAACCGCAGGGCAACTCCTTGTCGCGTCTGGTGCGGGCACGGGCCGCCAGTCTAGGGTTGGTGGCCGCGCTCGGGTTCCTGTTGCTGGTTTCTCTCATAGCAAGCGCTGCGATTTCGGCGCTGAGCGATTTCATCAACGTCCATCTGCCGTTTGGAACGATCATACTCAGTGGGATCAACGGCGTCGTTTCGTTTGCGCTCATTTCCGTGATGTTCGCTGCCATTTACAAAGTTTTGCCCGATCGAACCCTGGAATGGCGCGATGTAGGGATTGGCGCTGTTGTGACCGCTGCCCTGTTCACGTTGGGGAAATCGCTTATCGGCTGGTATATCGGCACCAGCGCGACTGCGTCCTCGTATGGCGCGGCGGGTGGTCTGCTCGTCGTACTGCTCTGGGTTTACTATTCGTCGGAAATTTTCCTTCTCGGTGCCGAGTTAACGCGCGCCTATTCCATTAGGCACGGCAGCAGGTCCGATCTGAAAACCTTGATTCACAGTCCCTTGCCCACGCAGCACAACCCATTTTGCGCAGGGCAAAAATCCAACTCTGCTGGCGTGGTCGTGCTCGTGGCGGTGGCGTGCGCGAGCGCGACCTTGACCGCGCTTTTGCTGGGTGTTCGCCGGCCCTAGTCCGACCTCGCCGTAGCCGCTAACACTCTGCCCCGATTAGCCCCTGCGCGACTGTGCAAACGCACAGTCGGCCATGCGCTTTGACCCGTATCGCCACGCCGGCGCCGCAACTACGCTCAACCCCAACAAGAAGATATATCGGGGAAGCG
>NZ_RZQG01000318.1:0-6188 GCF_003998635.1 Mesorhizobium sp. M7D.F.Ca.US.004.03.1.1 | reverse complement strand
CCCCGAACTTATGCATGGAATAGAAGGTGTAGTAGCTGGCGAGGCTGGCGATGTAGGCGTTCTTGGTCAGCACCAGCAGCGTCAGCACCGCCAATGCCCACATTACCTTGCGGCGCGGGAAGGGCGAGACGAAGCTTGCCGTCTTGCGGCTGCCCTGTGCGGCGCGCAGCCGGCTGTACCAGCCGCCGACCTGCCACAAAACGATGATGCCGATCAGCGAGCCGACGGCGAACCAGGAGATGCTGGTCTGGCCGAACGGCACGACGATGAAGGCCGCCAGCAGCGGCCCCATGGACTGGCCGAAATTGCCGCCGACCTGGAACAGCGACTGCGCCAGGCCGAAGCGGCCGCCGGAGGCGAAGCGGGCGATGCGCGAGGATTCCGGATGGAAGATCGCCGAGCCGATGCCGATCAGCGAGGCGCCGATCAGGAGCAGCGAATAGTGGCCGGCATAGGCGAGCACGACCAGGCCGATCAGCGACGACGCCATGCCGTAGGGCAGCGAATAGGGCATCGGCCGCTTGTCGGTGATCATGCCGATCACCGGCTGCAGCAGCGATGCGGTCACCTGGAAGGTGAAAGTCAGGAGGCCGATCTGCCAGAAATCGAGGCCGTAATTCTCTTTCAGCAAGGGATAGATGGCCGATAGCAGCGACTGCATGATGTCGTTGATGCAGTGGCAGAAGCTCACTGCCAGGATGACGGTGAAGGCCGTCGCCTGGGCTGAAGCATGACTGGCGCTCGCCGGTGGGGCGACGCTGGCGGCTGTCGTATCGGTCAAGGTAGGCTCCGTGGTCTTTTTGGCGGGCACACCCGCAGGCAGTTGACGGACGCTCCTGCGGAGCGCCTGAGGACGGTGCCTTATAAGCCGCTTGCGGCACGACTTCTTTCGTGGTTTGGTCCAATAGTTTCGCAAGTGGGCCATACAGGATGCCGCACGGCAAAGAAGTCTTTCACGCCGGCAATGCCAATCTCGGTCAGCTGCACGAGAGCCGCTGGCAGTGGCTGGAGCAAGTGGCCAGGCCGGCGGTGGCGCTGCCGACGGAATATCCCGATGGCTACCGTGTGCCGCAACACCGCCACAGCCGCAGCCAGCTGCTGCATGCGTTGGTCGGGGTGGTGCTGGTGACGACGCGCTACGGGCGCTGGATGGTGCCGCCCGACCACGCGATGTGGATTCCAGCCGGCACCGAGCATTCCGTCGAAATGCTGGGCGATGTCTCGATGCGTTCAGTCTATGTCATGCCGCAGGCGATCCCCGGGCTGCCCGAAGGCTTGCGCGTCGTCGGCGTCACCGACCTGATGCACAGCCTGATCGTAGAATCGGAGAAGCTGCCGCAGGGCGGCGAACTGGAAGGGCGCGGCGGGCTGATCATGAACCTGTTGCTGCATGAAATCCCGACCTTGCCGGAACGGCCGCTCGGCCTGCCATTCCCGTCCGATCCCAGGCTGTCGGCGCTGTGCCGGCGTTTCGTCGCTGCGCCGTCGCCGCACGCGACGATCGACGAGTGGGCCGATGCCGCCGGCATGAGCCGCCGCTCCTTCACCCGCGCCTTTCAGCGCCAGACCGGCCTGTCGCTGTCGACATGGCGCCAGCAGGCCTGCCTGTTCGCGGCGCTACCGCGGCTGGCCGACGGCGAGCCGATCACCAGGGTGGCGCTCGATCTCGGCTATGACAGCGTGCCGGCCTTCATAACCATGTTCAAGCGCATGCTGGGCGCGTCGCCGCGCGGTTATATGCGCGGCGCCCGCGAAAGCGTCGAAGTCGCCCGTCGCCTGATCGGCCCGGTTCGGCTGGAAAGCCCTGCGCCGTAACGGCAGGCCGGTCTAGTCGAAGAGACTGGACACCGATTCCTCGGTCGCCGTGCGCGAAATGGCCTCGCCCATCAGGTCGGCGATCGAGATGACGCGGATGTTGGGAGCGTCAAGCACGCCCTGGGTCGGCTGGATGGAATCGGTGATCACCAGCTCCTGCAGTTTCGAGCCGCTGATGCGGGCAACCGCGCCGCCCGACAGCACGCCGTGGGTGATGTAGGCGGTGACGCTGGTGGCGCCGTTGGCCAGCAGCGCATCGGCGGCATTGCACAGCGTGCCGCCGGAATCGACGATGTCGTCGATCAGCAGGCAATCCTTGCCGGCGACCGCGCCGATGATGTTCATGACTTCCGATTCGCCGGGCCGCTCACGGCGCTTGTCGACGATGGCCAGTTGCGCATCGAAGCGCTTGGCCAGCGCACGGGCGCGGACCACGCCGCCGATGTCGGGCGAGACCACCACGACGTTGCCGAGCTGCTTGTATTTGGCCTTCACGTCGCGGGCCATGACCGGCACGGAAAACAGATTGTCGGTCGGGATGTCGAAGAAGCCCTGGATCTGGCCGGCATGCAGGTCGAGCGTCAAAACGCGGTCGACGCCGGCGCGGGTGATCATGTTGGCGACCAGCTTGGCCGAGATCGGCGTGCGGCCGGAGGCGCGGCGGTCCTGCCTGGCGTAGCCGAAATAGGGGATGACCGCCGTGATGCGCTTGGCCGACGAGCGCATGAAGGCATCGATCATGATGAGCAGTTCCATCAGGTGATCGTTGGTCGGGAACGATGTCGACTGCAGGATGAAGACATCCTCGCCGCGAACGTTTTCCTGGATCTCGACGAAGATTTCCTGGTCGGCGAAGCGCCTGACACTGGCCTTGCCCAGCGGGATGTTGAGGTACCGGGCGACCGCTTCGGCCAGCACCCTGTTGGAATTGCCCGCGAAGAGTTTCATGCACCGTTCCTGGTGGAGGATGGAAAGACCTGACGGACTCGCCTGCGCCCTTTAACCGGGCTTTTAGCGGCCCGCGCCGGTATTGCAAGCGCCGAGATCGGGAATCCGCCGGCTAAACTCAAGAAAGCTCCGCGCCATCACTAGGCTGCAACATTTCAGCCCGCCTTGCCGCCGAGCCAGGCCGCGAATTGGTCGATGGTCTGGTCGGCGATCGACTGCATGGTGGCCGGCGAGACCCCCTTCCAGCTGTCGCCGCCCCCGCTGTCGCCGGATTTGACCGACGGCGCCTTCTGCTGGCCGTTGATGCGGTGCAGGCGATTGCCGGCCGGGTCGTAGACGTCCCAGACATAAATGACGGTGGTGTCCGTGCCTTCCGACATTGTCGAGAAGTAGCCCTTCAGCACATGGGTCGCGGTCTGGTCGGCGCTGCCGGCGAGCGTGATGCCGCGCTGCCTGGCGCGCGTCTGCAACTCCGCCGTCAGCGGTGTCGCCGCTTCCACCGACGCACCGACGATCGGCGCGATCTGTAGGCGGGTCTTCGACAGGATCGCAGCGCTTTGGGCAGATGTGACCGGGGTGGTGGCGGTTGCAGGAGCGCCCGCCGTGGTGCCGGCCGGTGCCGGAACCGTGGCTGCCGTGTTGCCTGACGTGGCGGGCAGCGTCTGTGCCGACGTCGCCGGCGGGGTGATGGCCGACGGTTCAAGCACGTCCTTTGCGTTGGTGCAGGCGGCAAGAGCCAATGCCACAAGCAATGACACGGTCGTCACATGCGATCGTCTCATTTGCCTTCTAACTCCTTGGCGAAGAACGCCTCCCATTATGGATTCACTGTACGATCAAGTCGAGATCATGGCGGGACAGCGGCTTGGGCTGGGATTCGGTGGTCAGGTAGGTGCGGCCAAGCGTCATCGCCGTCTCGGTGTCGGAATCCATGATGATCATGTGGGCGAACAGCGTCATGTTCGGCGCGATCGGTTCGGGGTTGCCCTGGTAGAACATCGGCATGTCCATCCAGGACGGCGTGAAGCGGGCGCCGACCGAGTAGCCGCAGGCGTTCAGCCGGTGCTTGGTCAGGCCGTGCGCTTCCATGGTGCGGGCATGCGCATCGAACACGTCGCCGAAGCTGTTGCCCGGCATCATCACCTTTTCGACGGCCAGAAGTGCTGCGCGCGCGGCGTCGAACAGTTCCTGATGGCGCTTCGACACCTTGCCGGTCAGCACCGTGCGCATCATCGGCGCATGGTAGTGGTTGAAGACGCCGGCCCATTCGAGCGTCAGCTGGTCGTTCTTGGTGAGCTTGCGGCGGCCGGCCTTGTAGCGGCACAGCAGCGCGTCGACGCCGGAGCCGATGATGAACTCGTTAGCCGGATAGTCGCCGCCGCCGGCAAAGACCGCGCCTTGCATGGCGGCCAGGATCAGGGCTTCGTCGCCGCCCTGCTTGATCAGCGGCAGGGCCGCGTCGAGCGCATCGTCGGAGAGGTTGGCGGCCCTCTCGGTCTTGGCGATTTCGGCCGGGCTCTTGAACAGGCGCAGCCGGCCGACAATGCCGGACGCATCGGCGATCTGGCCGAAGGTCTGCAACTGTTCGTCGAGCCGTCGGCCATTGAAGGCGGTCAGGCCGTGGGTGTCGTATTCGACGCCGATGCGGGCGCCGAGCAGGTCGAGCTCGTTGAGCAGATTGCGCAGGTCGACCGCCGGATTGGCACCGTTGCGGTCGGTCCACAAGACGATGTTGTCGATGATGGAGGTTTGGCGCGCCTGGCGCAGATCGGCCGAGCGGGTCAGAAGCACCATCGAACCGTCGGCCTTCACCACCAGGCACTGGAAGAAGCAGAAGCCGAATGTGTCGTAGCCAGTCAGCCAGTACATGCTTTCCTGCGCGAACAGCAGGATGGCGTCGAGCTTCTTCTCGGCCATCTCGATCATGAGCCGGTCGCGCCGCGCGTCAAATTCCGATCGTTCAAAATGCAACGCCATTATTCCCTCTCCAAAACGATTGCCGAAACCTGCCGGCCGTAATCGGGTTCCTTGCGGTGCGTGGTGCGCCGGTAGGAGTAAAACAGATCTTCCTCGGCATAGGTGCAGCGGCCGAGGCCCTCGGCCGTCACCCCGGCCTTGGCCAGCCGGTCGACCGTGTAGCGGTTGAGGTCGAACATCGCATGGCCGGGGGTTGCCGAGGGTGCGAAATAGAGGATGTTTTCAGCGTCGGCCTCGACGAAGCGGGCGATGAATTCCGGCCCGACCTCATAGTTGCCAGGGCCGATCGAGGGGCCGAGCACGGCGACGATGTTGTCGCGCCGGGCGCCAAGGGTTTCCATGGCGAGGATGGTGTTCTCGAGCACACCGGTGAAGGCGCCTTTCCAGCCGGCATGTGCGGCGCCGATGACGCGCGCCTCGGCATCCGCGAACAGTACCGGACCGCAATCGGCGGTCGAGGCGCCGATGGCGATGCCGGGCCTATCGGTGACGATGGCGTCGGCCTTGGGCCGTTCGTCGGCAAAGGGTTCGCTGACGATGATGACGTCGGGCGAATGGATCTGCCAGGCGGTCAACAGATGGCTCGCCGGCACGCCCATCCAGGCGGCGACGCGGCCGCGGTTCTCGGCCACCAGCGCCCGGTCGTCGTCCGATCCGGTGCCGATGTTGAGGCCCTGATAGATGCCGCTGGAGACACCGCCGATGCGGGTGAAATAGCCGTGCCGGATGCCTTGTGCCTGCGCCTTGTCCAGCAGCGGCGACCGAACGGGATCCGGTTTGGTCTGATTCAACATGCGGGCGTTGTTGTCCGTGTGGGCGGTTTCGTCAAGAAAAAGGTGCTTCGTCGAAAAGAAGGCGGAGCAGGCGGGTTGGCCGCTCTTTCGCCGGACGGGAGATTGGGAGGGACGGCGGTGAAAAGTCAATCCGCCGTGGCAAATGGCGTCGTTGCTGAGAGTGGGGCGGCCACGCCGCGCGGCAGCATGGCAAGCACCTTGAACAGATCGCCCATCGCTTGCGGCCCGGCGAGGCGCTCGACGGCTTCAGCGATCTTGTCGCGTGCCGCCTGGTCGGCATCGGCGCCGAGCCGGCCGGCGCGTTCGAGAATGCCCATGCCGAGCAGAAAGTCGCCCTGCGTCGACAGATGGGCGTCGAGGCCATGCGCGCGCACGGTTGCGGCAAGGGCGGCGAAATCGACATGGGTGGTGAGGTCGGCCTCACCGGGATTGGCCAGCACATCTTCGTGATTGTGGCTGCGCAAGGCCTGCAGCGTGTCGCCGACACCCGGCTGGAGATGGCCATAGTCGAGGAACAGGCCGGCGCCGCCTTCCTGGGATATACGCTCGGCGATGGCTGCCATCAGTGCGGTGCGGGCAGGCGCTATTTCGACGATCGCACCTTGCGGCGCCTCAGTTGCATCGGCGGGCCACAATGTCGGGTCGACCGCGCCG
>NZ_RZQG01000317.1:0-6188 GCF_003998635.1 Mesorhizobium sp. M7D.F.Ca.US.004.03.1.1 | reverse complement strand
CGTTTTGGTGGTCTTGTCGACCAGCGTCTCGACGAAGGCGAACAGGTTGCGGCCATAAAGCAGCGAGGCGGAAGCAGCGACGCGGCCCGGCACGTTGAGATGGCCAACGATCTTGACGTTGTTGGCGGTGGTCACGACCTGACCCGGCACCGCGCCCTCGACATTGCCGCCGCGCTCGACCGCGAGGTCGACCAGCACCGAACCCGGCTTCATCGAAGCGACCATGGCCGCCGAAACCAGCTTCGGCGCCGGGCGGCCGGGGATAAGCGCCGTGGTGATGACGATGTCCTGCTTGGCGATATGCTCTGATGTGAGTGCCGCCTGCTTGGCCTGGTATTCCTTCGACATTTCCTTGGCGTAGCCGCCGGCCGTTTCGGCCGCCTTGAATTCCTCGTCCTCGACCGCGAGGAACTTTGCGCCGAGCGAGGCGACCTGTTCCTTGGCGGCGGGACGAACGTCGGTGGCGGTGACGACCGCACCAAGCCGGCGCGCGGTGGCGATTGCCTGCAGGCCGGCAACGCCGACGCCCATGATGAAGACCTTTGCCGCCGGCACCGTGCCCGCCGCCGTCATCATCATCGGCAATGCGCGATCATATTCCGAAGCGCCGTCGATCACCGCCTGGTAGCCGGCGAGATTGGCTTGGCTAGACAGCACGTCCATCGACTGGGCGCGGGTGATGCGCGGCATGAATTCCATCGAAAAGGCGGTGACGCCGGCCTTGGCAAGAGCTGCAACGGCGGCATCATTGCCGTAGGGATCCATGATGGCGATGACCGCCGTACCGGGCTTGTAGCTCTTCAGTTCGGCATCACTGGGCCGACGCACCTTCAGCACCACATCGGCCTTGGCGACATCTGAAGCCTTGCCGATGGCAGCGCCGGCGCTCGCATAATCGGCATCGATGATGCGCGAATTCAGACCGGCACCCGCCTCGACAATGACGTCGAAGCCCAGCGCCGCCAACCGTTTCACCGTATCGGGCGAGGCCGCGACGCGCGGCTCGTTGGCATCGAGTTCACGAGGGATGAAAACCGTCTGTCCCACCGCATGATCCTTTCGGCCGGAAGCTGTTTCCCGCAAGACGCCGGCCGGCCTCGCGGCGGCGCCATGGACAAGGTGTCGGAAAAATCTATCGGAGGATAAAGGCGCCGACGGCCAGAATCAGCACGAACAGGATAGTCGCCGAGAAGAAGCCGCCCGCGAAGAAACCGAAGGCCATCGCCAGAAGCAGGGCTCCGCAGAAAAGCGATCCATACTTGGCCAGTGCGAGGAAGCCCGCATAGGTGCGGTCATGCTCTGCATAGTCCATCTTCGCGCCCAGTTCGACAGGACCGGTCGGCGAGTGATCAGCCATAGGAATACCCCTTCGAAGACATCTTTCAGGCACATAGCGAAAAGCCGGGCCGAGAGCAATGGCGCTATTGCCGCATCGCAGCCGACAACTGCCTCAAAGGAAAATTGAAGCCGGCTGCCGACGCGCGCTGGAATCCGCCCCGGATCCGGGTGCCTGATCGGAAAGATCCTCCGAAAGCGGTCTAGGCGAACGCTGGCGCCGCCTCAAACGGCGCTGTCAGCCGACAAGATGCGGGAAAAGCCCGAGCAGTCCGACGACGATCAGATAGAGCGCGACGATGTAGTTCAACAGCCTTGGCATCACGAGAATCAGCACGCCGGCGATCAGCGAGATGAGCGGGGTGAGCGCAAGCGTGGAAATGGTCATGTCGGGTTCCTTTTGACAAATCCGTCGAAATGGAGACGCCGGGGGGGCAACGCCCCGCCGTCATCAGAACGCGAATCCGGCCGGAAAGCTCCAGGCATTCGCCAAAAATCGCGTGGCCTCAAGCGGCTTCGCGAAAATACTTTGCCGTTGGCAGGATGGTCAGCGGCGCCAGTTCGCCCGCACCAGGCGTCTCGAACAGCATGCGCTGCTCCATAGGTGTCGAGCGGAAGAACGGGAACCGAGAGAAGGAGCGCTCGCGGATCGCGTTGACGTTGGCCCTGTAGAGCACGACCTTGTAGTTCAGGCCTGGATAGTCGCGCAGCTCGCCGATCTGCTCCGAACAGTAGATGCGACGGTAGAAACCCGCATGTTCCGGCCGGATGGTCGACAGGCAGTAAGGTGCATCGAAATAGAAGCAAGCCATACCGGCGAGGCGCAACGTCAGATAGGGAATCTGCGGATAGACCTTTGACCAGTCGGGGTCGGCGGCAAAGCGGCTCGGGTCGGTGAAATGCGCGCCGGCGGCGAGCATCGGCCGCAAGATGTCACCATAGACCGTGGTTGAGGGCGATTGCGGGGTCGCGCTGCAGGCATGATGGATGCGGAGCGTGCTGACCAGTTCCCCGTCAATGTAAATGCCGAACTTCGAGCAATTTTCGGCTTCGTCGAGCTCGTCATGCACAATATGATCTGGGTTTTCCACCACCATATCGCTCAGCCGATAGGACTTGTAGCGCAACCTGTAGATGTCTTCGAGATCTTCGCCCTTGTCGCAGCGGCGATACTCTGTGCGTTCTAGCATTGCCGAGACATTTCGAGCAAATCTCGACATGCTATCGGACGAATTTTCTCCGTCCGCGCCCGCCGCTTGGCGAAGCGCTGTCAACTGCGCATCCATCGTGCATCCCCGTAAGTTGCCGCCGCAGTTCAACCCTACGACAGGCCCCCGGGATGTAAAGATGAAAATGGGACAGGCGTTGTTTACTCATCGTTAACGTTAACAATTCGTAAAATTTTACGAAAAAGCATCACTTCTCTGTCAGTAGATCAGCGGCGCGCCGCCCTCTTGGCTGTGTTGATGTCCTTGGCGAAGGGCCAGACCGTGGTCGACATGGTCTCGATGCCGGAGGCGCTGAGCGCCGAACCGAAAAGGAACCCCTGGACAAGGTCGGGCTTGACCTGCAGCGCCAGAATCTTGAGCTGCTCGAAGGTCTCGACCCCTTCGACGGTCACCGAAAGCCCCAGCGGCCGCGACAGGTTGACGATGCCCTTGAGCAGCTCGAGCGAACGGGGATTCTGGGTGACGTCCATCAGGAACGAGCGGTCGATCTTGATCTTGTCGAGCGGCAGCTTGTGCAGGTAGCTCAGGCTCGAATAGCCGGTGCCGAAATCGTCGAGCGCGATGCGCACGCCAATCTGCTTCAGCTCCTCGATGTACTGGCGCGTCAGCGACTTGTCGTCGAGCAGCGCCGTTTCGGTGACCTCGATCTCGAGCCGGCCGGCCGCGAGGCCGGTGCTGGCCAACGCATCGCGAACCTTCTGGATGACGTCGCGGTTGCGGAAATCCTTGGCGGAAAGATTGACCGAGACGCTGGTCTGGTCCGGCCATTTGGCGCATTCGGCGCAGGCTGCCTGCAGCACGAAGGTGCTGATCTCGGAAATGATGCCCATTTCCTCGGCCAATGGAATGAAGATGCTGGGCGAGACCGGTCCGAGATCGGGATGGTCCCACCGGCACAGCGCCTCGCAGCTGGCGATACGCATGGTGCTCATCGCCACGATCGGCTGATAGACCACCCGCAAGCCCTTGCTTTCCACCGCGCTGCGCAGATCCGCCTTCATCAGCTGACGGTTGCGGAAGGCGGCATCCATCGAGGCTTCGAACAGCCGCCAGCTGTTCTTGCCGAGCTCCTTGGCCTTGTAGAGCGCCAGGTCCGCCTTGACGATCATGGCGTCGACATCGGTGTCCTTGACCCGCGACAGCACCGCGCCGCCGCTGGCCTGGATGCGCAGCCCGTGACCGGCGACGTCCACCTCCCCCTGCAGTTCGGCGAAAATCTCGTCGAGCTGGCTGGTCAGATGGCTCTCGTCCTCGACGCGGTCGAAGAAGATCATGAACTCGTCGCCGCCGAAACGGCTGACCGTGATGCCTTGCCCGGCAATGGCGGCAAGCCGCTCGGCAACGGCGTAGATCAAGCCGTCGCCGATCGGATGGCCAAGCGTGTCGTTGACGCTCTTGAAATCGTCGAGGTCAAGCACCGCAAGGCCGCAGAGACGGTCGCGATCGCCTGATACCATGGCCTCGCCGATAAGTTCGTGGAAATAGGCGCGGTTGGGCAGGCCGGTGAGATTGTCGTAGCGTGCCATGAAGCGGATCTTGTCTTCCGCCTCGACACGGGCGGTGACGTCCTCGAAGGTGATGACACCCAGCTCCTGGCTGCCTTCGCGAGCCGAGAATTCGTAGTGCTGGCCGTTGGCGAGGGAAACCAGCACCTTGCGGTCGCGGCCCTCGCGCAGGGCGCGGGTCAGCTGAGCTTCGATATAGCGGCAATCCTTGGGCGCCAGCATGCCGCCGGCGACGCCACGCATCAAAAGACCATGGATCGACCGCCCGAGCAGCGCGTCCGGCGACTTCAGCGACATCAGATGCGCGGCCTCGGCATTGGCCACCGCGACGCGGCCGTCAGGGCCAAGCATGACAAGCCCATGCGACATGGTGTTGAGCGCCCGGTTGAAGCGCTGGGCGATGCGATTGGCCTTCTTTTCCTCGGACAGGGCAGCGAAAAGCACCTCGCGGACCAGATCGGCGAAGCGCTTGATGGCAAAAAGAAATGGCGCCGAAAGCAGGCCGAGAATGAAGTGATAAGGATCGCCACGCAGGATGAAGCCCAGCGAGATCGGCCAGGTCATGGTCATGATGAAGATCACGACCATCCTGGGCGAACCATAGTTGCGGCCAGCAATAGACGTGGCGGAGGCAAGCGTCACGCAGACGGCAGCTATCTCCGCGAATGAGTCATAGGCAAGGTAGATGCCGACAAAGCAAAAGGCACCAAGCATGAAGCCATGCATCGAGCCGTACAGTATGTAGTCGTTCTCGCGGCGACGCGCCTCTTCCCAATTTTGAGGCGACGGAGCGTGACGATATTTCCTGATGTTGCGAAGACGAAGGAAGGCGACGGTCAGCAATCCGAGGGTGACCGCGAGATAGGCCGGATCCCTGGTTTTCCAGTAAACCAGCACTACCAGCAGCGTTTGGGCAAAGAATCCGATCGAAAGCGTCAGCCCGTCGCGAAACAGGGTTTCCACGAACGGAATGTAGACGTCGACCGGGATCTCGTTCTTTTTTCTCAGATTCAACGCCTGAATCCCAACCCTTGGGGACCCAAGCAGTGTCACATCCGCCTTAAGAAAGATTTAGAGAGGCCCTCACGCCCCCGCCGTCAAGCCGGGTGACGCAACGGAAAGTGAGGAAACTGTCGTTCAGGTAAACAAGGCGTATCGATCATTCGGCGGCTTGAAGTTTCGGCCGCGCAGGCGTGCCCGACAGGCGTTCGAGCAGTCTTTGGCGCTCGCCGGCGGCCTTTTCCGCGCTGGCTTGGCGGACGTGGCCATAGCCGCGAATGAGAGCTGGCACCGATGCCAGCGCAACCGCCGCATCGACCCTGGCCGGGGCCAGCGATCCGGCGATGAGTTCCAGATCCGCCTCGTACCGAGCAAGAAGCTGCCGCTCCATGCGCCGCTCGGCGGTGTAGCCGAACAGGTCGAAGGCGGTGCCGCGCAGGCCCTTCATCGCCGCCAGCAGGCGAAAACCCTTCATCATCCAGGGCCCGAAGCTCGATTTCCTAGGGCTGCCGTCATTGCCGCGGCGGCCCATGATCGGCGGCGCGAGATGGAATTCGAGCTTTTCGTAGCTCTGGAACTGTTTTCCCAGTTCAGCGGCGAAAGAGCCGTCCGTGTAAAGACGCGCCACCTCGTATTCGTCCTTGATCGCCATCAGCTTGAACAGGTTCCTGGCGGCAGCTTCCGACACCACGGTCGAACCAGGCACGGCCTTCGTTTCGGCGGCGCGCAAAACGGCCAGTTTCTCGGCATAACGCCTGCCATAGGCGGCATTCTGATAGGCGGTCAGGAAAGCGACCCGGCGGGCAATGATATCGTCCAGCGTCTCGGCGACATCGGTAGCCTGGCCGGTCTTGCCAGCGACGGTTGGACCCGGCTGGGCGACGAGGCCGTGCACGAAATCCGGCTGATGGGCGGCGCGGCGGCCCCAGCGGAAGGCGGCGATGTTCATCGCCACGGCTTCGCCATTGAGCTCGATCGCCTTCTCGACGGCCTCGGCCGACAGCGGCAGGCCGCCATGCTGGAAGGCAAAGCCGAGCATGAACATGTTGGCGCCGAGCGAATTGCCGAAAAGTGCTGTGGCGGTGCGGGTGGCGTCGAAGAAATGCGCCTTGTCGTCGCC
>NZ_RZQG01000316.1:0-6231 GCF_003998635.1 Mesorhizobium sp. M7D.F.Ca.US.004.03.1.1 | reverse complement strand
TCCGCGACCCGGACCGGCGAACCTATTTCAAGGAGGAGGTCGGCGGGCTGGTGATGGGCGGCTATGAGCCGAACCCGCAGGCCTGGACGACCGGGGACGTCCCCAACGATTGGGAGTTCCGGCTGTTCGACGACGATTACGACCATTTCGAACAACATATGATGCAAGCGATCGCGCGTGTGCCGGCGCTGGAAACCGTCGGCGTCAAGCAGATGATCAACGGGCCGGAGAGTTTTACGCCGGACGGCAATTTCATTCTCGGCACAGCGCCCGAATGCGCTAACATGTTCGTCGGCGCCGGCTTCAATGCCTTCGGTATCGCCTCGGGCGGTGGCGCCGGCTGGGTGCTGGCGCAATGGGTGGTCGATGGCGAGGCGCCGCTCGACCTGTGGGTGGTCGACATCAGGCGCTTTTCCAACCTGCACCGCGACCGGCAGTGGGTCTGCGACCGTACGCTGGAGGCCTATGGCAAGCATTACACGATCGGCTTCCCGCATGAGGAGTATGCCAGCGGGCGACCCCGCATCGTCTCGCCGCTCTACGACAGGCTGAAGCAGCAAAATGCCGTGTTCGGCTCGAAGCTTGGATGGGAGCGGCCGAACTGGTTCGCACCGCAAGGCATCGAACCCCGGGACATCTATTCGATGGGCCGGCAGAACTGGTTCGCGGCGGTCGGCGACGAACACCGGCATGTGCGCGAAAGGGTCGGCGTCTTCGATCAATCCTCCTTCGCCAAATACGAGCTGAGCGGGCCCGACGCGCTGAAGGCGCTGGACTGGATCTGCGCCAACGACGTCAGCAGGCCGGTCGGCCGACTGACCTACACCCAGCTTCTCAACACACGCGGCGGCATCGAGGCTGATCTGACAGTGGCGCGGCTGGCCGAAGAGACATTCTACATCGTCACCGGAACAGGCTTCCGCACGCATGATTCCTCGTGGATCGGCGACCATATCGGCGAGGGGCTCAAGGCCACGCTTGTCGATGTCACCGAAGACTTCGGCACGCTGTCGCTGATGGGTCCTCGGGCACGCGATGTGCTTGCGGCAGTGACCGACACGGACGTGTCGAACGCCGCATTCCCATTCGGCCACGTGCGTGAGATTGCCATCGCCGGCCACACCATTCGGGCGCTGCGCGTCACCTATGTCGGCGAGCTCGGCTGGGAACTGCATGTGCCGATCGCGGCCACCGGCGAAGTCTTCGACGCGCTTATGGCGGCAGGCAAAAAGCACGACATCCGCCCGGTCGGCTATCGTGCCTTGGAATCGCTGCGGCTGGAAAAAGGCTATCGCGCCTGGGGCTCCGACATCACGCCCAACGACACGCCGCAGGAAGCCGGGCTCGGCTGGGCGGTCAAGCTGCGCAAGAACACCGATTTCATTGGACGGCGCGCGCTCGAGAAGACCAGCGGCTCGGCGTTGAAGAAACGTTTCGCCGGCTTCACGGTCGATGATCCCGATATCGTGCTGCTCGGCCGCGAGACGATCCTGCGCAATGGCGAGCCGGTCGGTTATCTCACCAGCGGCGGCTATGGCTACACGCTGGGCATGAACATCGGCTACGGCTATGTGCGCAACGCCGATGAGGTGAGCGACGATTTTCTCGCCTCGGGCGACTATGAACTGGTGGTCGCAATGGAGCGGACGCCGGCCAAGATCCATCTCGAGCCGATGTACGATCCGGCAGCGGAGAGAGTGAAAGCCTAGTTCACGCGCAGCGCGAGACCGCGGCTGGGCACGGTGTCGGCCTCGCCCGGCATCGAGACGTAAGGACGCGTTTCCTCAACACGAGTGACGAGGCCTTGCGCCTCGAACTCGGCGATGCGCGCGGCAAAGCCCACTTCCCACAGTGTGTTCTTGACCGTCAGCACGATCACTCCGCGCGGCCGGCAAATGCGGATCAGTTCGTCCAGCCCCTCGACGCCGACATGGCCGGAGGTGAAGACACCAGCCGAGATGATCCCGGCATAGGCGTCGTCCGGGAATGGCAGTTGTCCGCCCAGCGCCAGGCAATGAAGCGCCGAATAGACGCCCTTGCGTGCGGCCTGGGCCAGCATGCCTTCAGAAATGTCGAGTGCCTCGACCTGGGGGTAGCCGGCAATGTTCAACCATTCGCCGATCAGCCCGGTGCCAGCTCCCGCATCGAGCAGCGGTGCGGCACCGCGCGGCAAATGGCGCGCCAGCAACGCGAGGCAGATCGTTGGATGGCGATAGCCGGCGGCCGACATGTCGGCATCATAGGTTTGCGACCAGCGGTCGTAGAGTGCGGCGACTTCCTCCGGCCGCTTCGCCGCGTAGGCCTCGGCGAGTGCGCCCTGATGTTTGCTGTCCGCCACTTTTATCCTATCCGCCAATCTGTGAACCCTCAATCGGATGATAGCCAAAGCACGAAAATTGTGGAACCGTCGCTGCGACAAATAACAGCGTGGGGGCGCAGGCATGGTGACAGACGAGGCGCGCGCGGCATTGGCCGCCATTCCGATGCTGGCCAGATACAACGGGCCGCTGGAACGGCTCGGCGGCCTCACCAACCTGGTTTTCAAGGCCGGCGAATTCTGCCTGCGCATTCCCGGCAAAGGCACCGAAGAATACATCAACCGGGCCAACGAAGCGGTGGCCGCGCGCGAAGCGGCAAAAGCAGGGGTCAGCCCCGAAGTGTTGCATGTCGACCCCGGCACCGGCATCATGGTGACGCGTTTCATCGCCGGCGCCGAGACGATGTCGCCGGAAAAATTCAAGGTTCGGCCTGGCAGCCCGGCCCGCGCCGGCGAGGCCTTCCGCAAGCTGCACGCTTCAGGCGCGGTGTTTCCCTTCCGCTTCGAACTGTTTGCGATGATCGACGACTACCTCAAGGTGCTGTCGACCAAGGATGTCGCCCTGCCCGCCGGCTATCACGACGTCGTGCGCGAGGCCGAGACAGTGCGGTCGGCGCTGGCCGCCCATCCGCTGCCGCTCGTCGCCTGCCACTGCGATCCGCTGTGCGAAAACTTTCTTGATACGGGTGAGCGGATGTGGATCGTCGACTGGGAATATTCGGGCATGAATGACCCGCTCTGGGACCTTGGCGACCTCAGTGTGGAAGGCAAATTCGACACGACGCAGGATGAAGAGATGATGCGCGCCTATTTCGGCGGCGAGGCCAGGCCGGCGGAGCGCGGCCGCATCGTCATCCACAAGGCGATGTGCGATCTGTTGTGGACGCTGTGGGGGCTGATCCAGCTCGCCAACAACAACCCGGTCGACGATTTCCGCGCCTATGCCGACGGGCGATTTGCGCGCTGCAAGGCGCTGATGGAGACGCCGGAGTTTTCAATGCACCTGGCGGCGATACGTCAGGGTTGAGCCTGCCCCTAGTTCACGCCTTTCGGCACATTTTCGGGCGGCACCGTGGTCTCGACCACTTTCTGACGGTGGAAGATGAACAGGCCGGCCAGAACGACGATGCCCGAGCCGATCAGGATGCGCGGGCCTGGAACGTCGCCGAAGAACACCAGCCCGAAGACCACCGCCCACAGGAGCAGCGTGTAGTGCAGCGGCGCCAGCGTCGAGGCCGGCGCCAGCTTGAGCGCCCTGGTGATCATCAGATGGGCGCCGCAGGAGACGATGCCGAGCAGCAGCATGGCGCCGAGATCGAGTGCCGATGGCGTCTGCCAGGCGCCGATGGTCAGCACACCGCCGACCAGCAGCGTGCCGATGGTCTGCCATGTCACCAGATTTGTGTCGCTGGTGCCGCGCAGCCGGCGGTTGAGGATGATGGCGAAGGCGAAGGAGATGCTGCCCACCAGCGCAAAGCCCGATGACAGAGAGAACGCCGCCGAGGACGGTTTCAGCATGATCAGCACACCGCAGAAGCCGAGCAGGATGGCCATCCAGCGGCGCCAGCCGACCTTTTCGCCAAGCAAGAGATGCGAGAGTGCCGCAACGTAGATCGGCCCGGCCATGTAGAAACTCATCACATCGGCAAGCGGCAGATAGACGACGGCGGCATAGAAGAGCGCGGTGTCGAGCGTGGTCATCACCACGCGCAGCAGCTGCAGCTCCAGGCGTTCCATGCGAAACAGCTTGGCCGTGCCCTGATGGGCGATCATCGGGCCAAGCACGAAGAAGGCGCCGATGGAGCGGATCAGCACGACCTGGCCGACGGAGAAACTGGCGACCAGCCACTTGCCCATCGCGTCATTCAGCGCAAACAGGAAGTCGCCGGCCAGCATCAGCAGAATGCCGGCCAAAAGCACGTTCCTGATCGTCGAATTCTGCGCCACGGGCTGCGTCATGCCGATCCCGATTCCTCCCCCAATATAAGCCGCGTCGTAGACGGAAGCGGCGGCTTTGACGAGGAGAATTCGGGCAATGGGTAAGACCAGCGCCGGGAATCGGCTGTATCTAGAGCAATACCAGGAAAGTGTGAAACGGTTTTCCCGGGAAAAGCGCATAGCGCTTTCCCTTGGGAATTGCGTCAAAACAAAGAGCTAGGAGTGGTTCACCGTTTCCGCGAAACGGTGAACCGCTCTAGCTGGATACGTGCCGCCGGTTCACCATTCCCGGCCTTCCACCGATGGACAGCCTGGTCTCCTGCTTCGTCCGCTCCGCCACCACCTTGCCACTGGCGATGACACACAGGCGTTCGGCGCGCAGGCGCAAGGCCTCGATCGGATTGCCGGCGTCGAGGACGACAAGGCTGGCGCGCTTGCCGACCGCCAGGCCAAGATGATCGAGGCCCATGATCGCGGCATTGACGTTTGTGACCATGTCGAAGCAGCGCGCCATGTCGGCCGGGCTCGACATTTGCGCTACATGCAGGCCCATGAAGGCGACGTCGAGCATGTCGGCGGTGCCCAGCGAATACCAAGGATCGAGCACGCAATCCTGGCCCCAGCCGACGCGAATGCCAAGCGCCAGCATCTCCTTGACCCGGGTCAGGCCGCGGCGCTTCGGGAAGGTGTCGTGGCGGCCCTGCAGCATGATGTTGATCAGCGGATTGGGAATGACCGAGACGCCCGCCTCGGCAATCAACGGCAGCAGCTTCGAAACATAGTAATTGTCCATCGAATGCATCGAAGTGAGGTGCGAGCCGGCGACCTTGCCGTGCAGACCAAGGCGCTGCGTCTCATAGGCAAGCTGTTCGATGTGACGCGACAGCGGATCATCGGTCTCGTCGCAATGCAGGTCGACCATCAGGCCACGCCTGGCCGCGATCTCGCACAACTCCGTTACCGAGCGCGTGCCGTCGGCCATGGTGCGCTCAAAATGCGGGATGCCGCCGACAATATCGACGCCCATGTCCAAGGCGCGGATGGTGTTCTCCCGTGCCGTCGGCGAGCGATAAAACCCGTCCTGCGGGAAAGCGACCAGTTGCAGATCGATGTAGGGGGCGACCGTCTTCTTGACCTCGAGCAGCGCCTCGACCGCCAGCAGGCGGTCGTCGCAGACATCGACATGGGTGCGGATGGCGAGCAGGCCCATCGACACCGCCCAGTCGCAGTAGGCAAGCGCGCGGTCGCGCACCGCCTCATGCGTCAAAAGCGGCTTCAATTCGCCCCACAGCGAAATGCCTTCGAGCAGCGTGCCCGACGCGTTGATGCGCGGAATGCCGTAGGAGAGCGTCGCGTCCATGTGGAAATGCGGATCGACGAAGGGCGGCGAGACCAGATTGCCACGGACGTCAACCTCGGTCCGCGCAGAGCCTTGCAGAGCAGGCTCGATCGCCGCGATCGTCTCGCCGCTGATGCCGATGTCGGCAACCCTGCCATCAGGCAGTGTGCCGCCGCGAACGATAAGGTCGAAATCCATCTGTCGTCATCCCCGTCAAAAGAATCATCCGATGTAGCCGAGGCTGAAAATCGCATCCCGTCGATGCCGCTTGCAACAGCGGTTTGTCCGCGGCGGCCGCGGATGGTTCCATCCGGCCGCAACTCCCTCTATAAGCCGCCTTCATTGTCCCGGTTTCAA
Source organism: Mesorhizobium sp. M7D.F.Ca.US.004.03.1.1 (assembly GCF_003998635.1). NCBI lineage: Bacteria > Pseudomonadati > Pseudomonadota > Alphaproteobacteria > Hyphomicrobiales > Phyllobacteriaceae > Mesorhizobium > Mesorhizobium sp. M7D.F.Ca.US.004.03.1.1. The sequence continues at coordinate 280 of NZ_RZQG01000316.1, read as the reverse complement.
GGATCCGCCGTTTGTTTCGTTTCTTCCGCTCGACGGAAAACCAGCGCCTCGTTGCGAGGTTGCTTCGGGAATCCTTCCGCCAACATATGTTTGGATACGGCGCCGCCATACTGTCGATGCTGGTGGTGGCCGGCACGACGGCTGCCAGCGCCTGGATCCTGCGCGAAATCACCAATGAATTCGTGATCGATAAAAGGATCGAACGCGTCAACATGATTGCCGTGGCGGTCGCCGTGATCTTCATCGTCAAGGGCATCGCCAATTTCGTCCAGGCCTACTG
>NZ_RZQG01000315.1:0-6236 GCF_003998635.1 Mesorhizobium sp. M7D.F.Ca.US.004.03.1.1 | reverse complement strand
CCACGATCGAGAGCCTGAAGATGCTGACCGCGCATGCTGTGTCCGGCAATCTGGCTGATGGTCTCGCCATGGAGCGCGATAGACTGGGTGACCTCTACCGCGGCGAGATCGGCCAGCAACGTGTCAAGGAATTCGCCGACAGGAGTGCTGCGCGGCTGAAGAAGGCCGGGTCGTGAATGCCGGCGACGACTATCGCGGGCTGGGCTGGGCGCATGGTGCGCTGACTGTCCAGCGGCTCGGCGCGATGCTGGCGCCTGTCACGTTCTTGCTGGCGGATGGCCGGCAGATCTCGCCAATGCATATCGCACCCTGGGCGAACGAGCCGGAAGCGGAAGCGCTGCCGGGCATTCTGCGCCGGTTGCGTGGCGAATGGCCCTGCGTGCCCTTCGGCTATTCAGTGCCTGCGGCGGGATGGCCCGAGAATTGGGCGCACGCGATGGGTCCGCCTGAGCCTGGCGAAGAAATCCATGGCCATAGCTCCAATCATGACTGGACCTGGCGCGACAGTAAGAGCGGGTCATTGTCGCTGGCGCTCGCCTATCCCCAGGGAAGCTCGGTCGAGCGCGTCGAACGGACGGTGATACCCGATCCGTTGGCGCCGGCCATCGATATTGAATTCAAGATCGTCGTTCGTCGTGCCTGCCGCTTGCCGATCGGCCTGCACCCGGTGTTCCGGCTGCCGTTCGAGACAGGCGCCGCCACGCTGGAACTCGGTGGCTTCGACGAAGGCCGCACCTACCCGCACGATGTCGAACCCGGCGCGGCGCTGTTTGCCAGGAACAAGACGTTTGCCGAACTGACCAGCGTGCCGGCGCGCGCCGGCGGCGTGGTCGACGCCTCGCGGCTGCCTCTGGCTGCCGACACGGAGGAACTGCTACAGATCGAAAGCCTCGACGGCACGGCCGCGCTCACCAACCACAAGGACGGCTACAGGGTAGAGCTCTCGTGGCAAAAGGAGCATTTTCCAAGCCTTCTGCTCTGGTACTCCAATCGCGGCCGCAAGGCGGCACCGTGGAATGGGCGTCATGTCGCCATCGGCATCGAGCCGATCTGCTCGCCCTTCGGGCTCGGTCCGGCGACCGCGCTGGCTGACAATCCGATCGCGCAATCCGGCATTGCGACCGCGCTGGAATTCTCGCCCGAAAAGCCTTTCGTGACCCGCTATCGCATCGAGGCGTCCGCGCTGTGACAGATCGTACGGCAATGTCTCTGGTCAAGCCAAACCGGCCACACTTCACCGATGTCGAGGGACTGCGCGCGATGGTCGGCCAAGGCGACTCGTTCGGCGTCGGCGGCCACCATTTTGCCCGCCTGCCGATCGCATTGCTGCGCGCGATCGCCCGGTCCGGCATCAAGGACTTGCGTTATGTTTGCTGGGCCGGCGGTTTGCCGCTCGAACTGCTGCTCGAAGCGAATGCGGTGGCGGAAATAGACCTCTGCTTTTCCAGCCTCGATATTTTTGGCCTTCCGCCACGGTTCCGCGCCGCTGCCGAGAGCGGTGTACTACCGGTTCGCGATTGGACGGCACTGGCGATGATCCAGGCCCTGCGAGCGGCGCAGCAGAACCTGCCGTCAATGCCGTTCCAGTTGCCGGATGGATCCGACATGCTGGCGCGCGTGCCGGGTGCGAGCGGCGAGCCCGATCCGATTTCAGGGACCGCTACCGGATTCATCCCGCCGCTGCGGCTCGACACATTCGTCGTCCACGCTCAGCGCGCGGATGAAAGCGGCAACGTCCAGATCATCGGGCCGCGTGCACTGGACTTCGCCATGGCGGGTGCTGCGCGACAGGTGCTGGTCACGGTCGGGGAAATCGTCCCAGTTGGGGCGCTGCGGCAGGACGGGCGCCAGAGCATCCTCACTCGCAATCAGGTTTCGGCCATTGCAATGGCGCCGGGCGGCGCCTATCCGGCGTCCTGCCTGCCATTTTATGTCACGGACTATCAGAGATTGTCGGAAGCATTCGCGGTCAGGGAAACGCCTCTGGCGCACAATCTCCGCCTGCCGTTCGAAGGCGTGCCGGCTCCCGTTCAAGAAGCTGCGAAAGTCCGCGCTGAAACGGTTATCGCCATGCCCGCGATGGCGCCTGAGAAAAAGAACGCATCCGTCGACGAGATCATTGCCGCCCGCATCGCCGCCGAACTCGATAATGAGAGCTTTGCCAGCGCCGGCGCGGTGTCGCCGCTAGCCAACGTCGCCTACCGGCTGGCCAAGGCGTCGCACGCGCCGGACATGATCATCGCGACGATGAGTTGCGGCCATCTCGACATTGAGCCGAGCCCGATGATCCTGTCGCTGATCGAAAGCCTCGATTGCGAGACGGCGGTGGCGCATGCCGGCGGCGACGACACCTACTCGACTTATTACCAGGCGGGCGCGGTGACGCATGAGATCGTCGGTGCCGCGCAAGTCGACCGGCGCGGCCGCGTCAACACCATCGCGCTACGCAAACCAAGCGGTGGCCTGATCCGGTTGCCCGGGCAGGGTGGCATGGCCGATGTCGCCAACATGCATCGCGACTACCTGCTCTACATTCCCCGCCATTCGGTCCAGTCATTGGTGGACGAGGTCGAGATTGTCAGTTCGGCTCGCGGGCTGTTGACGCCGGCCGAGCGCGAGCCGATGGGCTATCGCACCGGCAAGGCGCTGGTTTTCACCGATCTCTGCGTCTTTCGGCTCGATCAGACATCCAGGGAATTGACCGTCGTCGAAACCATGCCTGGCATCACGCACCAGCAGATCCGCGACGCCACAGGATTTGCGGTGACGTTCGATGCCGACTGCCAGCAGGTCCCGCTGCCTTCCAACGACACGCTCGCCATCCTGCGAAACCGCATCGACCCGCTCGGTCTGCGTCGTCTGGAATTTGTCAGCGCCAAGGAGCGTGGTGCGCTCATCGCCGAGATCCTTGCGGCCGACCGCGCCATGGTTGAACGCTGCATCGCCGAACAGCAGAGGCTGCAAATCGCAAGGAGCTGATCCATGGCAAAGCCGTTGCTCGACATGTCCGCCGCGCGCGTCTTTTTCGACGGCATCTTCACCAGCCCACGCGTCGCGCATCCGGAGGGCGTGGCCATCCACAGCGATGGGTCCATCTGGTGCGGCACTGAAACCGGCGATCTCTTGCGGCTGACCGCCGGTGGTAGCTCGGTCGAGCGCATTGGCGGCACGGATGGCTTTCTGCTGGGCATTGCCTTCGACAGCGCCGGCAACTGTTTTGCCTGCGACCTGAAGCATGCTGCGATCTTTCGTTGGGATGCCGCGACAGCGCGCATCGAGCGCTTCGCGTCGTCTGGCATCCGTGTGCCGAACTATCCGATCGTCGACGAGGCGAGGGGCTGGCTCTACGTGTCCGACAGTGTCGGCCAGGACAATCGCTCCGGCATCTTCCGCTACGATCTCAAGACGGGCGAGGGCGGTCTGTGGTGCCAGGAGGCGATGTCGTTCGCCAATGGCATGGCCATGGCGCCGGACGGCAACGGCCTCTATGTCGTGGAGAGCAACGCGCCTTGCATCAGTTATGTACCGATCCGCACCGACGGCACGGCAGGGGCGCGCAAAGTTGTCGTCGAAGGCGTGCACAATGTTCCAGATGGCGTCGCCTTCGCGCCTGACGGCTCGCTGTTCATCTCATGCTACGAGCCAAGCCGGATCTATCGCTGGCGAAAAGACCGAGGTCTCGAAGTGCTGATCGAGGATCCAACGGCGACCACCCTGGCTCACCCCACCAACATCGCCTTCAAGGGCGACAAACTCTACACGGCAAATCTTGGCCGCTGGCACATTACGGAGATTGATTTGGCCGCAATTGCATAGCCGGCATCGACCGCCGCGCGGCCCGGCTCCCGCCAACGGTGGCGGCTAGAGGAGTTCACCGATTCACGTAGCAACGCTACCCTCGCCATCCAATGCCTCCAGCGTGGAAAAACTAATGCTTCCAAGAATAGGCGCTATTGCGCATCTCCACTGTCTTGGCGTTACGAGCTTGGCGCTCTGCCTCGATAGTAATTTTGAACGGCCGGCTCCAAGCTCTCTCTGTCGACGCGGCAGTGGGTCATCAAAGCCTCCCTTGGCTAACTGACTTTGAATGCCGATCGTATGAAAACGTTCCTGCACAGTATCAGGATGTTAGGTTCGACTGGGACGAATACTAGGTCGTTTCAGTGCAAACGACTCGCATGTGAGTGTACGAAAGCGTACAATGCGTACGTCACCCGCCATTCTAGGCATACGGGTGCTTGGAAGCCAACTCAGGTGCTCCCGCCGCTAAGCGGAGGCTGAAATGGCAGCAGATCAATACAGGTTGACGGCCTTCGATTGCGAGGCCGTACGGAACGCCTTCAGAAAATCCGGCGTGGAAAGACGCATCTCGGGAAGAAATAGGCGCCAATACGCCAGACTTCTCGCGCTCGAACTCACCGAATTGGGTGAAATCGACCCCCACATTCTGAAGTGGATTGTAACGCGCGCGGCATGGAGTGACGGTCATGGGCACTTTTGTTGACCCTTCAGGGACGGTAGACCCGCCTCTTCAATCCTATATTCTTGGTAGCCTCGTACGGCGACGGCGGGGCGCCGTGGTGTCGACCAATGCGATTGTCGCGGAGATCAGATTCGCGCTTCCCGGGTGCCAGGTCGAGGATTCGCAGATGGCAAAGTTCATATCAGAGGCCGCCATGCTGCTCGGTCTGGTCCCGGTCTTCGACCCTGCGTGGAAGGGGGACGTCAGCCCTGGTGCGGACCAACGGCTCCCTTGGGTCCGCCGGCACAAAAAAGCCCGCGCCCGTGCGGCACCGGGCCTTGGTTCGCGTGACCAAAGCTAAAAGACTGTCGACGACGGGGAATGGCGATGATTTTTGAAGGCTTCTCATAGCTCTTCTTCATTGTGGCTCCTCGCTATCCCGTAAAAAGAGCCCGCCTGGGAAAAGGCGGGCCAGAGTTTGGAGCTGGGATCAACCAGCATAGGGCTAACGAGCGGGGGACGGGTTGGTTACGCTGGGAGGCGCGACCGTCTGCGAGGTGGCGCACCTTGTGGCAATGGCGTCTCAGTGCATCAGGTAAAACCGTTGACCCGTGTATTGAGCGCCCTCCACCCACAATGCGAGCGCAATGGCTGGCGAACGTCCCTTGACTTCAAAATTGCGGCCCCGATAGCTTCCTGCCGCAATCCATACTGTCTTTGAACGCTGGTAAATCGCGATGCCCCGTGCATTCGCCCAGGCGTAGAGTTCTGCACCATTTCGACCCTTTTCCCAGCCTGGGGCCGATGCTGTCTCTGTATAAGAAAGCTGCGTATCCATATTAGATTAGCCTCCCTAATCTTGATAACGTAAGCGCCGTCTCCAACATCACGGGATGAATGATCGGACTACTCCGTTTCGGTTATGTGTCGACCACTCCACGATCAGGTATCCGCCATAGACAAGAAGGTCCTTCGCCTTGGGTCAGGTGACGGGAGTGATCGCGTCTTGGTCCGATGTGGCTCTTGGCGCCAGCCGTATCGAGATGACCGGCAAGGCTGCCTGAGAGGGACGCTTAGCCGCCTGTCCCGGCCTCTGCGGCGGGAGCTTGGTGTTCCTCTCCGCACCACGCAGATTACGCTTATATTAGCACTCGCGCAACAAGGTTGGCTCTATGCAGGGAGGGTCAACAGACTGGATCTTGACCGTTTGGGCACGGACTCTATGTAGATTGAATTCTAGGATAATACGGGCATTTTTGTGCGATGAGCGGTTTCGAAAGCGGCAAAGTCGAGGTGGAGGTGGCGCCGTTCCGGCCGACTGACAATCGTCGCAAGCATTCCAGGAAAAGTGTGAAGCGGTTTTCCAGGGAAAAGGGCAAAGCACTTTCCCTTGGGAATTGCGTCAAGACAAACGGTTACATCGGCTCGCCGTTTCCGTGAAACGGTGGACTGCTCTAGGTCTTGCCGCGGCTTTATCTGGAACGAATGGCCGGTGGGGCTCGCTGCGTTGGACAGCTTTGCTTTGCGCCACACCGGCCATGCGGGTTGGATTGGGTGTCCCCGCGTTGATCAATTTATAGGCATATTAGCAATAGCGCAAATAAGACTGAAGTCCCATGGAAGTCCAATCGTGGGAATTGGTGGCGGCCAGCTATCTACAGGCAATAGGGGCTCAGCGACGCGGTCGCACGGGCTGTTTGGACGCGACGTCTGATGCGTAAAAGCAGGCATCTATGTCAAATGCAAAAGACAGCGGCCCAATATGAACATAGAC
>NZ_RZQG01000314.1:0-6256 GCF_003998635.1 Mesorhizobium sp. M7D.F.Ca.US.004.03.1.1 | reverse complement strand
GGAGCGGACATCAACAGGCCGGCGGCAACCACGCTCGCCGAAAACATTTTTGTTATGGTCGAGAAATTACCCCTCATATTACAGACTCCCAAGCTGGTTGATTGCACCGCAACACTACAATGCAACCCCCATGCCAATCGCTTGGCGACACCAAATGGAGACCAATAAATCCAACATTATCAGCGGCTTGAAATATTAGGCTTACAAAAACAAAGAGAGCCGGTTAAAAATTGATTGAGAGAAATTTGCGCAGTGCACGCGACCGATGCCTAATTTTCGCCCACCTCTACTAGATGCCTAGATTTTGATCTTCGCAGGTGGATCACCGACGACCGATGTTGCGGCGCGGTGCAAAAATGGGGCAAGCTCGCTCCTCAAACGAGCGACGTCATGGCTTCAGGCATTTCACGCATCCTTATCGGCATACTGCTTCTGGCGGCAGCAACCGGGACCGCACGAGCCGATTTCAGCGATGGCAAGATGCCCGACGGTATCTATCACTGCGAGGTCTACCTGCTCGGCATGTTCCTCAGCCTCGGCGACATCACCATCAAGGGGAACGTCTACAGCGGCCCAATTTATACCGGCCTCGGCACCGCGCAGCAGGGGTACAACTATCAAATGGATGCAAACGGCGTGATCTCCTGGTTGGGACCGCTGGGCGGCTATACCGCCGGCGGCAACTCGCTGTCGCTGACCCAGGCAACGCTGGACGGCCAGAGCACGCCCTCCTTCGACATCATCATGAAGCAACCCGACGGCGCCTTCACCGCCTCGACCTGCACCAGGCAATGAGGCTGCAAGAAAAGGCGCGGAACCTTGTGGGCTCCGCGCCAGCAGGCAGTCGGGAGGATGTGACTAGATCGTCTTGGCCGACATCTGCGCGGCGATGTAGCCGGCCTGGCGGATCGCCAGCGACACGATCGTCAGGGTCGGGTTTTCGGCGGCTCCGGTCGTGAACTGGCTGCCATCCGACACGAACAGGTTCTTGATGTCGTGCGCCTGGCCGTGCTTGTTGACGACGCCGTCGGCCGCCTTCTCGCTCATCCGGTTGGTGCCGAGATTGTGGGTCGACGGATAGGGCGGCGTCGGGAAGGTGCGCGTGGCACCAACCGCAGCATAGAGCGCCGTGGCCTGCTTGTAGGCGTGGTTGCGCATCGCTGTGTCGTTCGGATGATCGTCGAAATGCACGTCGGCGATCGGCATCCCGTGCGCGTCCTTCTCGTCGGCATGCAGCGTGATGCGATTCTCCGCGCGCGGCATGTCCTCGCCGACAATCCACAGGCCGGCCATGTGGTCGTAGTGGTCGAGTGCGGTGGTGAACGAGCGGCCCCAGGCGCCGGGATCGAGGAAGGCCGCCATGAACGGCAGACCCAGTGACAGCGTCTCGAACTCGTAGCCGCCGACGAAACCACGTGACGGATCATGGCGCGCCTCGTCGCGGATGATGCCGGCCATGGTGGTGCCGCGATACATGTGCACCGGTTTGTCGAAGATGGCATAGACCGAGCCGGTGGTGTGGCGCATGTAGTTCTTGCCCACCTGCCCCGACGAGTTGGCAAGACCGTCAGGGAATTTGCCCGATGCCGAATTGAGCAGCAGCCTTGGGCTCTCGATCGAATTTCCCGCGACGGCGACGATGCGCGCCTTCTGCTCCTGGAGCTTGCCGTCCTTGTCGGCATAGACGACGCCGGTCACCTTTCCGCTAGCATCATGGTTGATCTTGATCGCCATGGCGTTCGGCCTGACTTCGAGATGGCCCGTCGCCTCGCCCTTGGGTATCTCGGTGTAGAGCGTCGACCATTTGGCGCCCCATTTGCAGCCCTGGAAGCAGAAGCCGGTCTGCTGGCAGGAATTACGATCGTCGCGCTCGACCGAATTGATCGCCATATTGCCGGTGTGGCATTCCTTGTAGCCGAGCTTGTCTGCGCCGGCCTTCAGCACCTTGAAATTGTTGTTGCCCGGCAGCCGCGGCCAGTCATTGGTGCCGGTGACGCCCATCTTGGCTTCGGCCTTGGCGTAGTAGGGTTCCATCTCGGCGAGCGTGATCGGCCAGTCGAGCAAATTGGCGCCTTCCAGTTTGCCGTAGGTCGACAGTGTCTTGAACTCATGCTCCTGGAAGCGCAGCGAGGCTCCGGCCCAATGCGTCGTCGAACCGCCGACCGACTTGACGATCCAGGCCGGCAGGTTCGGAAAATCCTTGGCCACACGCCAGTCACCGGAGGTGGTGCGCTTGTCCGTCCAGGCGAGCTGGGCGAACGAGCCCCACTCGTCATTGATGAAATCCTCATATTCGTGGCGCGCGCCGGCTTCCAGGATGACGACGTCGACACCCTTCTGGGCGAGTTCGTTGCCGAGCGTGCCGCCGCCGGCGCCCGAACCGATGATGACGACCACGCCGTCGTTGTTCAGATCAAATGAAGCTGCCATGGTTTCCTCCCATGATTTCTGTTTGCGGGTTCAGGAACGACGGGGCTCAGAGCCACTCTATGTCGTTGAAACCGCGCGCGATGTAGCCGCCCTTGGAATAGGACTCGCCCTCGTAACCGAAGATCGGCCACACCTCTTTCTGGTTGTAGAGGCTGACGACGAGGCCGCCACGGATGGCCTGGAAGAACGGCGTCGCCTCGATCTGCTTCAGCACGCCGACGCGCTGGTCCTCCCAGCCGAGGCCGCGGTAGCCGCCGTCACCGGACTTCTTGTCGAGGTCGGCGATGCCGTCTTCGATCATCGCCTTGTAGGCGGCGTCCTTGCCGGCCTGCTCGTCATGGCCTTTCACGGCAATGGCGTAATATTTGTCGGGAACCTGATCGTGCGGATAGATGTCGCGCGCCATCTGGATCAGCGTCGCCATGGTTTCGGGCTTGAGTGCCGATGTCTCGAGCCCCCATGCATGTTCGGGACTGATGACGGCACTGCCAGAGATGACGAGCAGCGCGCCGATGCCACCGCGTTTGAGAAGCTCGCGACGTGAAAGCCCGGGCTTCGCGTCATAGATCGTGACCATTTTATTCCTCCCTGCTTGCTATGTGCACTCTTGAAAGTGCCGTTGCTGGCGCTGCACCTGCCGGTGCGGTTGCTATGTCCCCTATTGGAAGCGACCTCCGCGTTGCAGAACTTCGATCTTGTAGCCGTCCGGATCCTCGATGAAGAAAAAGCGGGCGATCAGCGCCCCGTCGCGGTTGAACTCGACGATCTTCTTCGGGCTGAGGCCGAGCGCGCCGAGACGGTCATGTTCGCTGTCGAGATCGGCGACCGAGACCGCCAGGTGACCGTAGCCGTCGCCGAGCCCGTAGGGCCCCTGCCGATCCTTGTTCACGGTCAGTTCGAGTTCGAACCCTGTCTCGGCATTGCTGAGGTAAACAAGCGTGAATGTCTCGAAGTCCAGCCTGTCGCCGACATCGAGCCCGAAGGCATTTCTGTAGAAATCGACGGATCGGGCCTCGTCGAGAACCCGGATCATGGAATGGATCGCTTTTGCCAAATCAGTCTCCGTCCTAATGTGTGGAAACGATTATGGGCAGCGCGGAAAAAAGGTGGTGGCAGCCGGTTACCACGCTCAAGACCTTGAATTGCCCTGCTTCGGCGACGGGGACGAAAGTCCGATTGCCGTTCCGCCAATTTTGCCCGACAATGCATGTGGGGACAGGTTGAGCAGTGTCAGGCTGCACGCCCGTCCACCCAAGACCAACAATCATGGGAGGTTTGTCGGATGTGCAGGGTGTTTGCGGGCCAGGATCCCGAAGGCTATCGCCAGATCAACCGGTCGATTCGCATCGACGGCCACTCGACCAGCATCCAGCTTGAAGCGACATTCTGGGCTTTGCTGGACGAAATCGCCGAAAACCAGGGTTTGACGACGCCAAAATTCATCTCGAAGCTTTATGACGAAGCCATCGAGATCAACGGCGCCATTCCGAACTTCGCGTCGATGCTGCGCACCACCTGCGCGCTCTACCTGCGCGGCCACCGGCCGGGCATGGAAGAGCAGATGGTGCCGAAGCGCGAAGCCGCCTAGCTCTAACTGTTGACCGCGACCTCGAACGCCAGCCGGTCAAGGACCGGTCCCTGATTCATGCCTGATGGCACGACTCTGTTTCTATCGGTCCAGCATCCGGGCAGGTAGGTCGGATGCTTCGCGGGATCATAGCCCGACTTCCCAGGCAGCCATCGAGCTTCAACAACACAATCAGACCTGATTGGCAGTAGACGAACCCTCGCTAACGATTTTGTGATGTGGTTGACGAGGTCATTTTCATCTCGCAGTCTATCAACATTCGATCTGCGACTTAACCTAACTACCTTTGTCATGATTACTTGGGCGTCACTTCCCGAGCGCGTCCTCTTATTTTCGAGATTCCTAATATGGACCATCGCAATCCTGTTCGAATGAATCGGCGTCTTTTCCTGTCCTCAGTCGCAATATTTACCGCAACCGCGACATCGGCCGGTTTTGCGCGGTCGTTCTCGGGCACTCTGCCCTGGACGCCAATGGCATCCGATCCACCAACGCAGGTCGTGGCCGGTGGCTGGCATTTTTTCTCAGCCCAGGAAGCAGCCCTTGTCGAGGCGATCGTCGACCGCATCATTCCTGCCGACGAGCTCAGCATGGGCGGCAAGGAAGCCGGTTGCGCCGTCTATATCGACAGCCAGTTGATGGGGGCGTACGGAGCCTCGAGCCGGCTCTACACACAAGGGCCGTTTTTGCCCGGACTGCCCACGCAGGGCTATCAGGGCGAGGCCAATCCGGCGCAACGTTACCGCGCCGGGCTTGCGGCCATCGACGCCTTCCTGAAACAGCGGGATGGCAAGACGTTCGTCGAGCTTGCACGGGCCGAACAGGATGCCTTCCTGACGGCCATGGAGGCTGGGAAAGTCGACCTGCCGAATGGCGTCAAGGGTCCGGCGTTCTTCGGGCTGCTGCTGCAGAACACCATGGAAGGGTTCTTTGCCGATCCTGTCTATGGCGGCAACAAGGACATGGTGTCGTGGCGCATGCTCGGTTTTCCCGGTGCCCGCTACGACTACCGGGACCATGTCAGCAAACACAATCAGCCATACCCGCAGCCGCCTGTCTCGATTATCGGGCGTCCCGAATGGCTCGGGAAAGGCGCCTGATCATGACCAAGATACTGCCTCGCAAAGACGTCGTGATCGTCGGTCTCGGTTGGACGGGATCCATTCTTGCCCATGAATTGACCGATCAGGGCCTGGACGTGCTGGCCATCGAGCGTGGTCCCTGGCGCGACACGGCAACCGATTTCAACATCGGTTATGCGCAGGATGAGTTGCGCTACAGCGTGCGGCGCGACCTCTTCCTGCAGCCGACCGTGGAAACCATGACGGTGCGCAACGACCCGTCGCAGACGGCGCTGCCGATGCGCGATTTCGGCTCCTTTCTACCCGGCAACGGCGTCGGCGGCGCGGGTGTTCACTGGAACGGCCACACTTGGCGGTTCTGGGATTCCGACTTTCAGATAAAGACCAATCTGACTAAGAAATACGGCGCGTCGAGAATCGCCGATCTCCAGGTCGAGGACTGGGGCGTGACCGGCACGGAGATGGAGCCCTATTACGACCGCTTCGAATATCTGGCGGGAATCTCGGGCAAGGCCGGCAACATCAAGGGTGAGTTGCAGGAAGGCGGCAATCCGTTCGAGGACCCGAGGTCACGGGATTATCCGAACCCGCCTATGCAGATGACCTACGCGCCGACCCTGTTTGCCGAGGTCGGCCGGTCGATCGGACTGCACCCCTTCCCCACCCCATCCGCCAACATGTCACGCGCCTACGTCAACCCGCTCGGCATCGCCATGGGTCAATGCACCTATTGCGGGTTCTGCGAACGGTTTGGCTGCGCCAACTATTCCAAGTCGAGCGCCCAGACCACCATCCTTCCCGTGCTGATGAAGAAGTCCAATTTCGAAGTCCGGACCGACAGCGAGGTGCTGCATGTCGATCTGGCCCCCGGAGGCAAGTCGGCGCGCGGCGTGACCTATGTCGACACATCGGGTCAGGAATACTTCCAACCCGCCGATCTCGTGCTCCTGTGCGCCTACGGCCTGCACAATGCCCGGCTGATGATGCTGTCCGGCATCGGAAAGATCTACGACCCCACCAGCGGCGAAGGAACGGTCGGGCGCAACTACTGCTACCAGACCAATGCCGGCGTACAGGTGTTCTTCGACGACAAGAACTTCAATCCGTTCATCGCCGCGGGCGCGCTCGGCCAGACGATCGACGACTACAATGGTGA
>NZ_RZQG01000313.1:0-6268 GCF_003998635.1 Mesorhizobium sp. M7D.F.Ca.US.004.03.1.1 | reverse complement strand
AGATTGCGCAGTCCCGGCACGCAGATCGCCAGCACGACCAGCGGGGCGGCCTCGGCGACATTCTTGCCGAGCGCATTGGGGAAGAAGTGCAGGACGATGCCAAGCGTCAGCAGCGCCAGCGTCGACACCGCGAACACGCCGCCTTCGATGCCGCTCTTGACCGCCAGTCGCGACAGCAGTTCCGGCGCGCGCATCATGCGTTGCACCAGCATCATCGAGAAAGTGCGGATCGGAATGGCCGTCAGATCGACCAGCCGCATGATGATGGCGTAGATACCGGCCAGATGCGGGCCGCCGATCGCCAGGACCAGTAGCTTGTCGAACTCCATCTGCAGGTAGAACAGCACTTCGGCGCCGGCCACATAGATGGAATCGGCCAATCGCCTGAGATAGAGCTCGATGCGCAGCCGCAGCCGCTGGCGCGGGTAGAAGAAGCCGAAGGCAATCAGCAGCGAGGCGGCGTTGGCGCCGATATAGAACCACGACCATATCCAGACGCTGTGTTGCGCCCAGAACATGAACAGCACCGCGCCAAGCGCCCGCAGCGCCGTCGCCAGGATGGCCAGCAGCGCGGCGCGGCCGAACTTGCCCAGACCGTTGTTGACGATCAGCGCCACCTCCACCGGCCGCCATAGCAGCGCTTCGGCAAAGACGATTGCAGCAAACACCGACAGCGGCACGGTGTCGGCGAAGAAAATCAGGTAGACGCCGAACGAGGCCGCCGCCAGCAGCGGCAGCGACAGCACGCCGAGCAGCAGGAAGCCGGCGGTGAAGGTGCCGATCAGATTGGGTCGGATGGTGGCAGTGCGGTAGAGCGCCGATATGAAACCGAAGGCGAGGATGCGCGACAGCATGACGCCGGCCGCCGATGCGGTGGCGAACATGCCGAACTCGGAAATGGACAGCGTGTTGGCCAGTGCGATGAAATAGGCGAGTGAAAACACCAGTCGCCCACCGGCGCCGCTGATCGCCGAGAAATAGTCGCGAAGCAGCCCCCGTCGTTCGGCCAAAAAAATGCCGATCCGGGCGAGGGGCCGCCTTTGCGGTATATCACTGGCCTGCGTCATGTCTCACGGAGAGCCTAGGCCGGAAAACTTAACGTGCCGTTCTGGGGTCTACGGTTGTGTCGAAAATAGATGCAACCGAAGAGGGAAACCGCAGGCTCGGCGCGGGAAAATTAACCTTTTGTTTTCCATGCCTGTTTAGCGTGGCTTAACGAATGGCCAATCGCCGTTTGCAGGTCGCCAAGGGTAAAGTTCCAGACAATGGTCGACAGGGAAAACCGCGAAGACTGGAAGCGCGAGCGCTCGTTGCTGGCGCTTGGCCAGGCTGTGCGCGGCGACGAACCTGACGCGTCCCTGGTCTCGATCGGGGATCGGGCAGACCCGTCATGGCGCGAGGATGCCGCCACCCGCCATCGCCTCGCCCGTTCACGGCGCGAAACGCGGACGAACCCGAAGCTGTCGGATCCGGTCGCAACAGACGGGTATCAGGCCGGCTACGAGCCAGCCTCGTCGGTGAGCCATCCGCAAAACACGCCACGGACACAGTCTGTTGCTGTTGAAACCGCAGGCGCCTCCGATCGTACATCCGAACGTTACCATTCAAGCGCCGCGCCGGCGTCCCACAATGACGGCGCCGACAGCCAGCAGTGGAAGCCGCTGATCGATCCAATGCAAGTCGTCCGCGGTGTCGGCAAGTCGAAGCTGCTGATCGTGACGACGACGATGCTGGGTGCCGCGCTCGGCATTGCGATCGCGCTGTCGACGCCGAAGAAATACGAGGCCACCACCGAGCTGATCGTCGATCCGCGCGACCTGAAGCTGACTGACCGCGATCTCACCCAGTCGGTCGTCGCTTCCGACGCCACGCTAGCCATCGTTGAGAACCAGGTCCGGGTGCTGACATCAGGCACCGTTCTCAACAAGGTCGTCGACAAGCTCAATCTGGTCAATGACCCGGAATTCAATGGGCAAGGCGGCGGCCTCAGCGTCATGTCGCTCATCCGCTCCGTCCTGTCTCGCAATGACGGACCGGGCGGTGTCGACGACACCCGCCGCCGTGCGCTGGCTGTCGGCAATCTGGCTGAGAGCCTTTCGGTCGAGCGCGGCGGCAAGACCTTCGTCATCACCGTCAGCGCGACAACGCAGAATGGTGAGAAATCGGCCCTCATCGCCAACACGATGACGGATGTCTTCCTGCAGACCTTCGGCCAGATTCAATCGGACACCGCCGGCCGCGCCACGGACGAACTCACGGCCAGGCTGGACGAGTTGCGCAAGGGCGTCGAGGCGGCCGAGCGCAAGGTCGAGGATTTCAGAGCCACGCACGACCTTGTCGACGCGCAGGGCCACCTCATCAGCGACGATGAGATGCTGAAGCTCAACGAGCAGCTGTCGGTTGCCCGCGCCCGCACGCTGGAACTCAATGCTCGGGCGGCCTCGGCGCGCTCGGTCGATGTCAACTCGGTTCTCACCGGCACCTTGCCGGAGGAGATCAACTCCAACACGATGAGCGATCTGCGTTCGCAATATGCGTCGCTCAAGCAGGAAGTCGACCGCGCCGCCATCCGGTTCGGTCCGCGCCACCCCGAACTCCAGGCGCTCAATGCCCAGATTGCCGGCGCACGCGACCGCATCGCCGCTGAGTTGCGCCGCATCGGCTCGTCGCTGCAGGTCGACCTCAAGCGCGCCGTGCAACTCGAACAGGATCTCGCTTCTCGTCTGGCTCAGCTCAAGGTCCGCAGCGGCGACGTCAACAGCGATCTGGTGTCGATGCGCGAACTGGAGCGCGAGGCCACCGCCAAGCGTTCCGTCTACGAACAGTACCTGCTCCGTGCCAAGGAGACCGGCGAGCAGAAGGACATCAACACCGCCAACATCAATGTGATCTCGAAGGCTTTCGCGCCACTCGAGCCGAACGGGCCGTCGCGGGTCGTCGTAGCGCTTGCCGGCCTGTTGCTGGGCTTTGCCTCGGGCATTGGCCTCGGCGCCATGCGTGGCGCCTATGAGAGCCTGCGTGACACAGCCAATTCGCGATCGCGCCGCGACCGCAGCGTGGATGAACGCCGGGCGCCCTATGAGGACAAGCCATATCGGGCAGCACCCCCGGCACCGCTACAACCACCAGTACTGCAGCCATCGACACCCCCGCCTACACCGCCACCACCTGCGCCACCGCCGGCAGCACCACCACCTGTCCAGCAAGCTGAGGTCGCCTCGGCCGAAGGTTCCGGCCGGATCGGTGCCTTGCTGTCGAGGCTGCACAAGTCCGTGTCCCGCAAGCCGTCC
Source organism: Mesorhizobium sp. M7D.F.Ca.US.004.03.1.1 (assembly GCF_003998635.1). Taxonomy (NCBI): domain Bacteria; kingdom Pseudomonadati; phylum Pseudomonadota; class Alphaproteobacteria; order Hyphomicrobiales; family Phyllobacteriaceae; genus Mesorhizobium; species Mesorhizobium sp. M7D.F.Ca.US.004.03.1.1. The sequence goes on along the minus strand of NZ_RZQG01000313.1, from coordinate 2,978 downwards.
CCGGAAGAGCCTTTCGATACGGAGTGGGTCTCTGATGAAAACGTGAAGCCAACGCGAGATCCGGCGTACCCCGCCTATCTCCAGTCGGCACCGGCCTTTGCGTCCCAGCAGCAGGTTGCAGCCGCCTACCCGCCGTCGCCTTTCCAGCCGGGCGCCCAGGCCCCATATACGCAGCAGATGGCGCAGCCGCCATTACCGCCTCACATAGTGCCGCAGCGACCATATTCGGGCCCGCAGCTCTATCCCTACGCGCAGCCATTGGCCTACACGCAGCAGCCCGGCCATACCCATCCGCAGTCCACGCCCGCCCCCAATGCCGGGCAGCAGCCCTATCCGCCTCAGCCTGCTTCTGAGCCTTATCCGCAGCCGCCCATCCCGCCGCAGCAGGCGCCTCAGCGATCGGTGGAGGCGCCGCAGCCCAAGGCGGACGTCGAGCAGCAGGCGCCAATCGAGGAAATCCGCGCCAGCCTGCGCGAATTCCGCGAAGCGGTTCGCGAACTCACCGAGAGCCGCGCGCGTCGCCGGTACTTCTGAGCCACAAAATTCTTCGCTGTGCCGTACAAAAACATGCCGGTTTCGCGTAAACGGCATGGGAAGGCGCTTTGGCGGGATTGCGTGTTGGAATTTTCGTGAAAATGCCACGCGGTGAAAGATCAAAAAGCGCGTCGCTTCCGGAAGCGACGCGCTTGGGCATTTTGGTGTTGAGGATGGTCCATGGCCGAAGTGATTGATGGTAAGAGCGTTGCTGAAGATGTGGTGCGGACGGTCAAGGCCCTGACGGCCGAGCTGGTTGCCAAAGGCAACGCCAAGCCCGGTCTTGCCGTGGTCATCGTCGGCGAGGATCCGGCCAGCCAGGTCTATGTCGCCTCCAAATCGCGCACCGCCAAGGAATGCGGCTTTCATTCCGTCCAGCACACGCTGCCGGCCGAAACCTCCGAACAGGCATTGCTGAAGATCATCGGCGACCTCAACGCCGATCCGGCCATCAACGGCATCCTGGTACAGCTTCCGCTGCCGGCCCATATCGACGCCGGCAAGATCATCCAGACCATCGCGCCGGAAAAGGATGTCGACGGCTTCCATTTCATCAATGTCGGCAAGCTCGGCACCGGTGAACTCGAGACCGCCTTCGTGCCTTGCACGCCGGCGGGCTCGATGCTTTTGATCGAGCGTGTGCGCGGCAAGGACCTGTCCGGCCTCAATGCCGTCGTCGTCGGCCGCTCCAACATCGTCGGCAAGCCGATGGCCAACCTCCTGCTTGCCGCCAACTGCACCGTCACCGTCGCGCACAGCCGCACGAAGGATCTGCCGGCACTGGCCCGCACCGCAGACATTCTTGTCGCGGCCGTCGGCCGGCCGGAGATGATCAGGGGCGATTGGGTGAAGCCGGGCGCCACCGTCATCGATGTAGGCATCAACCGCATTCCGGCGCCGGAAAAGGGCGAGGGCAAGTCGCGCCTCGTTGGCGATGTTGCCTATGCCGAAGCGGCCAAGGCCGCCGGCGCCATCACGCCGGTGCCCGGCGGTGTCGGGCCGATGACCATTGCCATGCTGATGGCCAATACGTTAGCCTCTGCCTACCTTGCGGCCGAATTGAAACGGCCGTCCTTCTGACCCGCCAGAAAGCCGCAGCTTTGCCGAACCCCACTATTCCCTTGGAACGGCCGGCCATAACCGATCCCGTTCAAGGCGGCCGGCAGTTCGCTTTCCTGCTGGTCGACAAGTTCTCCATGTTCTCGCTGGCCGCGGCGATCGACACGTTCCGGTCGGCAAATCGGTTGCTCGGCCGCGACTTCTATGGCTGGACCACGGTGTCGGCCGACGGCGATCCGGTGATGGCCTCCAATGGCCTACCGCTCAAGATCGACTACGCCGTTGCCGACCTGCCGCCTGTCGACATCCTCTTCGTCTCGGTCGGGCTGACGACGGAATTTCCTGGCAAGAGCAAGGTGCTGGCGGCACTGCGCAGCTGGGGCCGGCGCGGCAATGCACTGGGTGCCTTGTCGGTCGGTTCCTACCTGCTGGCTGAGGCCGGCCAGCTCGAAGGCTATCGCTGCACTATCCATTGGGAAAATCGCGCAGGCTTCGTCGAACGGTTCCCCGACATCAACTGCACGGGCAACGTCTTCGAGATCGATCGCAAGCGTTATACCTGCGCCGGCGGCACCACCTCGATCGACCTGATGCTGGAGATCGTGCGCGGCGATTTCGGTTCGAATCTCGCCAATGGCGTCGCCAACCAGTTCCAGCATGAACGCATCCGCTCGGCCGGAGACCGCCAGCGTGTCGGGCCGGAACGCGACCTGACCGGCAAGTCGGAGAAGCTCAGGCGCATCGTCGAACTGATGGCCGACCACCTCGACGAGCCGCTGTCGGCCGTGCAACTGGCCAAATCCGCCGGCCTGTCGGTGCGCCAGGTCGAGCGCCTGTTCCTGCGCCATCTCAGCGTCACGCCCGGCCGTTATTACATGCGGTTGCGGCTGGAGCGGGCGCGCGAATTGCTGCGCCAGACCAACATGCCGATCCTCGATGTGGCGATCGCGACCGGCTTCACCTCGCATTCCTACTTCGCCCAGAGCTACCGGCTGCAATTCGGCAGGCCGCCCTCGGAAGAGCGCCGCACGACCTACTGAGCGGATTTTCGCTTTCGCCGAAAAGTCTGGCATTCGGCTCCCTCACAGCCGCGCCCGGACTTGTGTCCTGACGCCGCGTCAAATAGCTTTCCCGCCCGGATCAGGGGCGGATTTGAGGAGATATCGATGGCGGGACTTGCACGGGGCGTCGCTGCGGCGATCCTTCTTTTGTCGATGACGACACTCGGCTTTGCCGCAAACAAGGTCATCATCATTCTCGATGCTTCCGGCTCGATGTGGGCGCAGATCGACGGCAAGCCCAAGCTCGAGATCGCCCGTGAATCGCTGAGGTCCGTGCTTCAATCGGTCCCCGCCGAGGACGAGATCGGCTTCATGGCCTATGGC
>NZ_RZQG01000312.1:0-6302 GCF_003998635.1 Mesorhizobium sp. M7D.F.Ca.US.004.03.1.1 | reverse complement strand
CCGGAAACGCGCGACGTGCCGCAGCCGGGTGCCGGCGAGATCCTGATCAAGGTGCATGCCGCCGGCGTCAACCGGCCCGATGTCCAGCAGCGCAAGGGCGCCTATCCGCCGCCGCCCGGCGCGTCGGACCTGCCGGGCCTCGAGGTCTCGGGCGAAGTGGCGGCCCTTGGCGACGACATATCGCGCTGGCGCATCGGCGACCGTGTCTGCGCGCTGACGCCCGGCGGCGGCGGATAGGCGCCCTTGCGCTGCTGGACATCGGGCCGGTTGACGCCGGCGGCATGCACCTTGATCAGGATCTCGCCGGCACCCGGCTGCGGCACGTCGCGCGTTTCCGGCTTCAGCACCCGTGGGCCACCCGGCACCGAGATCGCGATGGCCGTCATTCTTGCTGGAATTTTCTGTCCGCTCGCCATGAGATTTCCCGTCTTTTCTCGCCGTTATCCGACCGGCTGTTTGCATCGACGCCCCTGCCCTATGTATGCTGATTGCCAAATCAGGCAAATGGCCAATCTGGTCTTGGCGGAGGAGGAGCGACGATGGCGATCTTCGACGACGAACCCAAGAAGAAGGCTCGCCCGCACGAGATCGGGCAGGACCTGTCCCTGCTTTCCGTTGGCGAGCTGTCGGAACGCATCGGCATCCTGCGCGACGAGATCGCCAGGTTGGAGGCCGAGCTCAAGGCCAAGGACAACACCAAATCGGCGGCCGAAGCACTGTTCCGTCGCGGATAGCAGCGCGGGCGCAAAGAGCCCGCCGCCGAAAAGCCCGAATGCGACTGTCTTCAGACCCAGCGCCCCGCCACACTCGAGCCGGATCAAACAATGTTCGCAACCTACCGACCGATCCTCTCGCTGCTTCGCGGCACCGCCTTCCTGCTCGCGGCGTCCGGATTGCACGGGTTGCTCTTGCCGCTGCGCGGTCAGCTGGAAGGCTTCTCGACCGCATCGCTCGGCCTGATGGGCACGGCCTGGGCCGGTGGCTTCGTCACCGGCTGTTTCTTCGCGCCGCGCATCGTGCGCCGCGCAGGCCATGTGCGCGCCTTCGGTGCGTTTGCCGCATCCGGCGCCATCGTGGCGCTGCTCACCGGACTGATCATCGACGAATATGTCTGGATCCTGCTGCGCGCCTTCACCGGCTTCACCATGGCCGGGGCCTTCATGGTCATCGAAAGCTGGCTGAACGAGAAGGCCACCAACGAGAACCGCGGCACCGTCTTCGGCCTCTACATGATGGTCACCTATGCCTCGATCATGGGCGGGCAGATGATCGTCGCCGGCGGCGATGTGAAATCGGCGTCGCTGTTCATGATCACCGGCATCCTGTTTTGCCTGTCGCTCATTCCAACCGCGGTCTCGAGCGCCTCCCACCCCAAGCCGCTGCAGGATGTTTCGCTCGACGTCAAAGGCCTTTATGCCAACTCGCCGGTGTCGGCGGTCGCTTGCGTGTTGATCGGCATCGCCAACGGCGCCTGGGGCACGCTTGGCGCGGTTTACGGCGCCCGCATCGGCATTTCCACGGCCGAGATCGCCCTGATGATGAGCCTTGTGGTTGTTGCCGGCGCCGCCATGCAGCTTCCGGCCGGACGCCTGTCCGACAAGACCGACCGGCGTTTCGTGCTGGCGGGGGCGGCTTTCGGCGCGGCCTTGTTCGCGCTCTTGATCTTCCTGTTCGAGCCACGCTCCAGCATTTTCGTTATCGTCTTCACCGCAGCCTATGGCGCCTTCGCCTACACGCTCTATTCGATCGCCGTGGCCCATGCCAACGACCACGCGCGCTCGGAGGATTTCGTCAAGGTGTCGGGCGGCCTGCTTCTGCTCTACGGCTTCGGCACGATGATCGGCCCCTTGCTGGCCGCCGCCCTGATGGGCTGGATGCGCCCGGAAGGCTTGTTTCTCGCGACCGCCTTCGCGCATCTTTGCCTGGCGGGCTATACGCTGCTGCGCATCAGCCGCCGCGCGCCGGTGCCGATCGGCGACCGTGATGCCTTCAAGACGCAGCCGGCCGACCGCTCAGTTACCCCCGAAGCATTGCGGCTTGATCCCAGAAGAAAAGCAGAAGCAGACGGTTGAGATTCGAAAGGCTTTGCCTCACTAATACAGGCATGATGTTTTCCGACGCCTTCATGGCGATTGCCGACCCCAACCGGCGCCATCTTTTGGAAGAACTTCGCCGCGGCCCGAAAACCGTCACCGAGCTAGCCGCCGGCTTGCCGGTCTCACGTCCGGCCGTGTCGCAACATCTGAAAGTGCTGCTCGATGCCGGCCTGGTCCACGCCAAGCCGGAAGGAACAAGGCGGGTCTATACGGTGAGCAACACCGGCTTCCTCAAACTCAACATCTGGCTCGATCAGTTCTGGGAAGCCTGACCCGTTCGGCCAGCCGCAACACGCGCCGCGCACCTCACGCTTCCTTGCGCAAGAATGCGCCGAGCGCGTCGAGCAGCTCGCCCGTGCCATGTTCGCGCGTGGATGACGTGTCATGGCCGTCGAAGAAAGCGCCCTGCTCAGTCAGCACCAGCCGCGTGCCCTTGCCCTCGGCAAGAATTTCGATCGTGGCCAGCGATACCGATACGCGGATATCGCCAAACAACAGCTCGTAGCTATAGACGATACGCCGGTTCGGCACGATGTCCTGATAGACCGCGTTGTAAAAATGCATCTGCCCGTCGCTCGGGCAGCCGGCATTGACCTCTTTGCCGCCGACGCGGAAGTCCATCTCGTGCCGGCTCGGCATCGGATTGTCGGGGTCGGCGAACCAGCGTCGCTTGGCGGCCGGATCGCTCAGCGCGAAGTAGACTCTTGCGGGCGCCGAAGGGTAGCTGCGCTCGATGACAAAGGTGGAATGGACGACGGAACGTTGGGTCATGATTGCCTCCTTCAGGTCTCATCCTTGGTTTCCGCGAGAAAATCACCGAGCCGGTCAAGCCGAAGTTCCCAGGCGAGACGCCGCTCATTGATCCAATGCTCTGCCGCTCTCAATGCCGTCGGCTCGATTTGGCAGGTGCGCACCCGGCCAAGCTTTTGCGTGCGCACGAGGCCGCTTGCCTCCAAAAGATTCAGGTGCTGGACGACAGCCGACAGCGACATCGCCAGCGGCTCGGCCAACTGGCTGACCGAAGCAGGGCCGCGCGACAGCCGGTCGACCATCTGTCGCCGCGCCGGATCGGCGAGCGCCTGGAACATCCGGTCGAGCTGGGCAGGATCGTGCAGCATTGCGATCAGCCGTTGTTGTAGGGGAAGAACTTGAAGTAGGGCTGCGCCTCCTCGATCACCCGGGCGAAAGAAGGCCGCTGCACCAGGCGGTCGTGATAGCGCTTCATGGCCGGATAATTGTCGCCGAACGGCTCGACCTTGTTGGCATAGAAAAGCGCGGGGGACGCCGCACAATCGGCCATGGTGAAGGTGTCGCCCATCGCCCAGGTCTTCGACTGCATGTCCTGCTCGATGATGGCGTAGGAATTGCGCAGCTGATCGCGGGCCTGCTCGACGCCGAATGGATCGGTCTTGTCGTCGGGGCGCAACCGGTCGCCGACGATCTTCTGCATCGGCTCCTGCACATAGAAATCATAGAAGCGATCGGCCTGGCGGACTGCCAGCGCCAGGTCGATATCGGCCGGCACGAGGTCGACCGGCCCCGGATAGTGCGCGGCCAGATATTCGACGACGATGGTCGATTCCAGCACCGTGCGGTCGCGCGCATCGTCGCGCAACGCCGGCATCTTGCCGGTCGGCGAAATCTTCAGGAAGGCCGCGCGCGACTCTGCATCGCCGAGATCGACGATGGCAGGCGTGAACGGCGTGGCGTTCTCATACAACGCGATCAATGGCTTCCAGCAGAAGGAGGCCAGCGGATGGAAATGAATCGTCAGGGACATTTTTCGCTCGTCTGTTTGGTGGTTCGTCGGTGGCCGATACACGGCTTACCGGAGCCAATACTCAAGCATTCACTTAACTATTGCGACAGGCGCCGTCCGTCAAGACCCGCCTGTGCCGCCTCAGCTGGCTTGGATGTGAGCAACGATTGCCGCGGATATCTCCGGCCAATCGTCCGGATGCAGCTCATGGCCGCCGCCTTCGATGTGGATGAGTTTTGCGCCAATGACCGCCTCGGCCAGCGCCTCGCCATGTTCGACCGGAAAGATCGGATCCGCCGTGCCGTGGATGACCAGCAGCGGAGCCTCCATCTCGTGAAGGCGGCCCTTCCATGCGGCGCCGCCTTTGAGCATGAAATGGTTGGTCGCGCTCAGGAAGCCGCCGGAGCGGTCGTAATCCTGCTCAATGAAAGCCCGCGTCCCGGCCTCGTCGAATGGATGCGCGATGCTGGCGATCGCCCGCGCATCCCTGACGATGAAATCGACCACCTGGCCATGGTCCGACCAGTCGACTTTGGCCCCTTCGGCCGAATGCTCGGTATAGGCATCGCTCGTTTGCGGCAGATGCGAGGTGTCGGTTCCCACGGGCGAGCTGCTAATGACGGTCAGCGATGCGACGCGGGAGGGATGCTTGAGCGCCACAAACTGTGCAATCATGCCGCCCATCGACATGCCGACGACATGCGCCTTGTCGATGCCGTGGTCGTCGAGAACATGCATTGCATCGTCCGCCATGTCGTCGAATGTGTAGGGCGGCTCGCCCGGCTTGTATTTGGTCGAGCGGCCGGTATCGCGATTGTCATAGCGGATCACGAACAGGCCGGCCTCAGTCAGTTTCCGGCACAGCGCCTCCGGCCACCAGAGCATCGAGGCCATGGCTCCCATGATCAGCAAAAGCGGCGGGTTCGCCGGGTCGCCAAAGGCTTCGGATATGATTTCGGGGCGTTCGATCGTCGTCATGGCGCGGCTTCCTCTCTGCAAAACTGATTGCATTTAGCAATCGGTTGCACGATAATAAAACTGATACGATAATGCAACCGGTTTTGGAGAAATCTCATGAGCATGGATCGCCGGTCCGGATGCCCGATCAACCTGTCGCTGGAAGTGTTCGGCGACCGCTGGAGCCTGATCATCCTTCGCGACATGATCTTCGGCGGCAGGCGCCATTTTCGCGAGATGCTCAACGGATCGATGGAAGGCATTGCCTCCAACATCCTCGCCGACCGGCTGAAGCGCCTGATGGAGCTGGGCATGCTGACCAAGGCCGATGATCCCTCGCACAAGCAGAAGGCGATCTACAGCCTGACCGAGATGGCGATCACGCTGGTCCCTATCCTGGCCCATCTCGGCGCCTGGGGCCGCGTCTGGCTGCCGGTCAGCGACGAACTGTCGATCCGCGCCGAACTTCTGGAAAAGGGCGGACAGCCGATGTGGGACAAATTCATGGACGAGTTGCGCCACGAACATCTCGGCATGCCGCTCGATACGATGTCTGGCCCTTCTGTCCGCGCGACCCTGCAGGCCGCCTATGAGGCGGTGGTCGCCAGCAAGACCCTCGCCGCCAGCACGGCCGCGTAACCAACTTATTTTCCCGTTTTGGGGCCGGCTCTGCTAGAAGAGGCGGAAAATCACATTTTACGGGATTGGATAAGGTCTTGGTTGAAAACTCTCGGGATGCTGCCCGCGCGCGCGCCGACCTGCGTTTCAAGAAGCAGGAAGAGGCGGCAACCGTCCGCCAGAAGGCGATGGCCGAATACGTCGCCGAGAGCGACGCCCGCCAGGCCAAGACCAACAAGTTGCGGGCGCTCCGTCTCGCCAAGGAAGCGGAAGATCTCGCCAACGCGCCGGCGGCGCCCGCCAAGAAGCCGGCCCGCGCCAAGAAAAAATAGACCAGCCACGCCTGGAGCCAGACAAGCGTCAAGGCCTATCCGCATGGTGTCGGCAAAGGCCGCTTTCCATCCCGCCTCTTCACGCGAAGCAATTTCAACCGAAACCGGGATGTTATCTCGCCCGTTGACGGTCAATGATCGACGCGTTTCAAACAGGAGACCGCCATGACCGCACTGCCGCTCGAAAAAGCTAGGCAAATCATCGATGCTGCCTTTGCCAAGGGCGCCGATCTCAAGCTCAAGCCGCTCGGCGTCTCGGTGCTCGATGCCGGCGGGCATCTGGTCGCCTTCCAGCGCCAGGACGGCGCCTCGTTCCTGCGCCCGCAAATGTCGGCCGGCAAGGCCTACGGCGCGCTCGCCATCGGCATGGGCTCGCGCAAAGTCGAGGCCTTCGCCAAGGAGCGCCCGCATCTCGTCGCTGGCATCTCGGACGTGTCGGGCGGACGCGTGCTGCCGGTCGTCGGCGGCGTGCTGATCCGCGACAAGGCCGGCGCCATCATCGGCGCCGTCGGCATTTCAGGCGACACGTCGGACAATGAC
>NZ_RZQG01000311.1:0-6313 GCF_003998635.1 Mesorhizobium sp. M7D.F.Ca.US.004.03.1.1 | reverse complement strand
CCGGAGCCGGCCAAGCCCGCCGCGCAAACCGAGGAACCTCCGAAGTCATCGGCAACGGACGCGCAGCCGTCCGAAAAGACACTGCCGGCCGAGCCAGCGGTTGTGGAGAGCCCAAAGCCCGAACCGCAGATCAGCCAGCCGGCAGCGCCCAAGGTGGCCGCGCCGGCGCCCAAACCCACTGCAAGCCAGACGGATGTCGCGAACGCCGAGAGCCAAAAGACCGTGCCACCGGCAACCAAACAGCCGGACCAACCTGTCGTCGCGTTGAACGTGCCCAAACCAGCGGTTCCCCCGGCCGTCGACGACATCGCGCAACGAATCTCCTGGGTTCGCGACTTCGGCGGCGGCGACTGTTTCTATGCGACCGTGAATTCGTCAACCGACACGGCCGCCGCGATCGAAGGATTTGGAATGGCGGTTCAGCCATTCGAACGGATGCTGGGCGATTTCCAGGCAAAATTCCATGTCGAGCCGGACATCAGCGTCCGCCTCATTGAGCCGAGCCAATGCGAAGTCACCAATTTTCTGCGCTTCCTGGAGCAGACTGCGGCCGACAAACCGCAGCTTGTTCTCGACCGGACATCGGTGCCGAACGGTACGCCGATCAGCGGCACGCTGGTGACGCGTGGCGGGCTCATTTCCAGCGTGCTGCTGATCGATCACAAAGGCATGGTGTTCAATCTCGACGACCGCATCGTCGCACAATCGGACAAGGCTACCTTCAGCATCCCGATTGGCCTCGGCGCCGCTGACAAGGCCGCCGGAAAGGCTGTGCCGCAGATCATAATGGTGATCACGGGGCCCCAGGATATTCAGGCGGCTGCGTTCTCCACGCCGACGCCAGCCTCGGTGCTGCTGCCCAAGATTCTCGAGGAAATCGAGACCGACGGATCTCAGTTTTCAGCCACTGCCAAGTATTTCCGGCTCGGCGGATAGCATGGGCGCCCGATGGAAAGCTGCTCGTGTTTGCCCCACTCGTCCGACGACCTGCCCATAAAGCAGCGTGATCCGGTTCGAGCCGTGCTTGCCCTGACGGGGCGCATGAAGCTCGCGGTGATCTCGGGTGCCGCTTTGCTGGCCGTGCTGTCATCCGGCGAAGCGCGCGCCGAGTTCACGGTCTGCAATCAGACACTCGACGTCGTCAATCTCGCGGTCGGCCAGAAGATCGACAATGCTGACCAGACCGATGGCTGGTGGACCATCGGCGCAAATCAATGCGTGAACGTCATCCGCGAGGAGCTGACGAATCGCTACATCTACATCTATGCCACGGACGTGTTTGGCCATGCGATCCTCACCGGATCGACGGAGATGTGTATCGAGCGACGACGTTTCTCGATCCGCGGCATCGACGAATGCTGGCAGCGCGGCCATATTGCGGCGCAATTTCTCGAAGTCGATACGCTTGAACAGGTGCGATGGACGTTCTTCCTGACCGGAAGTCGCCCGTGACGCACAGTATCGACACGAGCTTCAGGCAGAAGAAGGAGGCGCGCCTTGCGCTTCGCAGACGCAAGCTCTGGCGCCGGCTGCTTGCCGGTCTTGCTGCGATTGTCATGGCGTCGATCGCCGTGGGCTTCTACCTCACGGCGGACTATTGGTCGTTCGGCGACGAAGACGAAGAACTTCACGCGGTCGAAGGGGTGGACGACGTGCCGGCCGATGCATCGGTCTATGTGCCTGCCATCATCGACCTTGCCGGGGACCCGATGTGGATTACCCTTGCCCCCGACGCCGCCACGTCGAAGGGCCATTCGATCGCAAGGCCGACGGATCTCGATCAGGCCGGGGTTTCTGCGCAGATCGAAATCCTGTCGGATGTGATGCTCAGCGCCAGCGAAAAATTCATGACGACGATACCGTCGACGCAGGAGGACTTCGCATTCTTCCAGGCGCAACGGCAGACCGCCCCGCCACCGTCCAACGATCTGCAGGACGATCTTCAGCCACCGGCGGGGGATCTGCAGAACGATCTTCAGCCGTCGCCTGCCGCCAACGAGGCTCCGGCTGCCGCGGGACAGCAGATGGGCACCGACGATCCCGAAGCCGGCTGGGGTGAAACAATCGATGCAGGCGAGGCAGCCCTCCCCGCATTCCAGAAGACGCAGATCGAGAACAACACGAGTGTTGCAACCGTCACGAATGAGTATCAGCGGTTCGAGGCGACCGAAGACACGTTCGTGAAAATCCTCAATGACCGCAGTTTGGACAGTGTTGCACTCGATGCCCATTTCTCCGCCGAGGACGCCAAGCTGGCGGGCGAAGCCCTGAAGGCGCTTTTCAACCGGGAAGGCCTGGAACCCGGTTATGTCGTGGCCATGCGCGGTTTCAGGCCGACGCGCGAGACGACGACAATGTCGCTCATGCAGGTGTCGATCTACGCTAAGAACGTCTTTGTCGGCACGCTGACGCGCAACGCCGCGGGCGCATTCGTATCGGGTGTCGATCCCTGGGTCCGCGAAGATCTGTTCAACTATTCGGGCGCACCGGAGGAAGGCACGCACAAGCGGCAGTATCGCCTGCTCGACGCAATCTATTCGACGGCGGCGCGCAACAAAGTTCCGACAGGCGTGATCGGCGAAGCGATCATGTACCTGTCGAGAGGACAGGATCTGGACGCCTTCGCCAGCGAGGACCAGCGCCTTGTCCTGATCTATTCGCAAACGCCGCGCGGCAAGAGCGAGACCGACGGACGCGTGCTGTATGTCGGTGTACAGGGTACTGAAAAGAGCCTCGAATGCTTCGTCTTCCAGCAGAGCGACGGTCAGTTTGCGTGCGTTACCGGCGATGACCAGGTTCGTTCGCTGACGGTCACCAACGGCATGGTCACGCCGGTCAACGGGGTCATGACGTCCACCTTCGGCCCACGCAAGCACCCAATTCTGGGCGTGGTTCGCATCCACAAGGGCGTCGATTGGGCAGCCCCCGTGGGTACGCCGATCGCAGCCGCCTTCGACGGCGAGATCACCTTCCAGGGCGACGGCGGCAGTTACGGCAACCTGGTGAAGATTGCACATCCCAACGGACGCGAGACGCGCTACGCACATATGCAGAAATTCGCAATCGCAAGCGGGGTCGGCACAAAGGTGAAGGCCGGTGACATCATTGGCTATATTGGCACCACCGGCCTGTCGACCGGACCGCATCTGCATTTCGAACTCTATCAGAATGGCGAGGCGATCGATCCGCTGGGCACGGTGACCGCCGCGGTCGCCACCTATGATACTGGCAATTCCGGCAATTCCGGCGATGTTGCCGTCGAAACGCTGACCGAGCGTATCGTTCATGTCGAAAGTGGTGGCAGCGCCCGTGCCAAGAACCCAAATTCATCAGCAACCGGCGCTGGCCAGTTCATCACAAAGACCTGGATCCGGATGATGAACACCTATCGCCCCGAACTTGCACGAACGCTGTCGACGGCCGACCTGCTCGCTCTGCGCTACGACGCCACGATCTCGCGCGAGATGGTGCGAAATCTGGCGCGGGAAGGCGAAGCCTATCTTCGGGCACGCGGCCATCAAATCACAGCCGGCCGGCTCTATCTCTGCCATTTCCTGGGCATGGAAGGCGCGCATCAGGTGCTGTCGGCGTCGGGTTCGGCGCAATTGAGTGCCGTGCTCGGGTCCGCCGTCATTCAAGCCAACCCCTTTCTCACGGGCAAGACGGCCGACTATGTCGTGGATTGGGCAGAAAGAAAGATGGGCCAGAAGGTTGCTCGCGTCGCGACCGACGCCGGCCAGCAGACAACCAGCACGACGGAGATCCGCCAGACATCACCGGAGTTCGAAAAATACAAGCAAGCCGTCACGGCCGTCATAGGCTCGATTCAGAATACGCTTTGAACCTGCCTTCACGGTATGGTCGCTCAGACCATGGGCGCCACGAGGCACCTTTTTTCAGGCCCTTTGTGAACCAAAACTGTGGTCAAGACCACATACGCTCAGGAGCCATTTTGGCACAAGCGACCCAGTCGCCGACGAAATCAAGCATGCGTAGACATCAACAGTGCACCCTGATGGGTAGAGGGCTGGTCCATGAAAGCGTTCACGGTCTTTCTGAGCGGGATTATCCTGGTTTTCCTTGCCGCTCTCGGCGCCCACGCTGCCGCGCCTGACGCCAAGCGCGTCGCGCTGGTGATCGGCAACAGCAACTATGTCCATGCGGTTACCTTGCCCAACCCCGCCAACGATGCCCACCTCATCGCATCGACGCTGCGCAATGCCGGCTTCGAGGTGATCGAAGGGGTCGACCAGGACAATGCAGGCATGCACAGCCTCATCAGCCGGTTTACCGAGCAATCCTACGACGCGGACGTCGCGGTCATTTTCTATGCCGGTCATGGCATGCAGGTCGACGGCAAGAACTACCTGATACCGGTCGACGCCGAATTGACGTCGCCGGCCTATCTCAAGACCCGTACCATTCAGATCGACGACTTCATGGCTGCGCTGCCGCCCGACCCGGCGATTGGCGTCATCATTCTCGATGCCTGCCGCGACAATCCGCTGGCAAGGACGCTGGCGGCCTCGCTGCCGAAAAGCCGCTCCACCTCGCTGGGCACAGGTCTGGCGCCGGTCGAAGCAATATCGGACGGCGTCGGCACCGGCGGCCTCCTGATTGCCTATGCAACGGATCCCGGCGCCATCGCCTTCGACGGCAACGGGGTCGACAGTCCTTACTCAACAGCGCTGGCCAGGCACCTGACCGAACCCGGCGTCGAAATCCAGAGCGCGCTGACGCGCGTGCGCGGCGAAGTGACCGAAACCACGCAAGGTCGCCAGAGGCCCTGGCACAACGCATCGCTGGGACGCGAGGTTTTCCTGGGAAGACCAGTCGCGGCAGCAGCGCCTGCTGCAAATCCCGTGGCCGACGCATCGAGCGCCACAGCGACATCCTCTCCTGCCCCCGTTGCCAGTGATCCGCCTTCGTGGGAAGTCGAGCAACGTCTTTGGGATGAGGCTTCGAAGCACAATTCCATTCCGTTCTACCAAGCCTATCTCGACCAGTTTCCGAACGGTCGCTTCGCCACTGTGGCGCGGCTGAACGTCGACGAATTGAACGACCCGAAAGCTAAAAACCGGCAGGTCGCGGCACTTGATGCGGACCAGGCGAACGCCAGTTCCGGCTCTGCAGTGCGCACCTCGGTCGGCGTCCCGGACGAGGTGAAGCAAACACCGGGCACCGAGTTGACGGAAAGTGCCATTGGCCTCGACCGCCAGGGTCGCATCGACCTGCAATTGCGCATCGAAGCATTGGGCAACGAGCTTGGCCGCGTCGACGGAAACATGGGCTCACAGACCCGTAAGGCGATCGGCATCTGGCAAGCGAAGAACGGCCTGCCGCAGACCAGCTATCTGACACGCGAGCAGCTTGCATTCCTCGTGATCCAGACAGATCCGATGATGGAAGCCGTGCGCGCCAGATATGCTGCCGATCAGGCCCGTGCGACGCAGCCGAAAAAGCAAGTGGTACAGAAGGTCCGCACGCAGAGACCGGTGGCACGGAACCCCCGCAAACAACAGCAGGCCGTTCAGAAGTGGCGCAACCGCGAGATCCTAGTGCGGCAGGATGATCCTCCGCCACGCCGATACAATAACGACTTCCTCGCCAAAGCACTGATCTTCGGCGCCGGTGTGGCCGTGGGCGGCGTGCTCAAGTAGTGACAGCTGCGCGCTATTGCGTCTTTATCCGCATTTCGACGCGGCGGTTGACCGGATCGTACGGGTTGGGGCTGCGCGGATTCTTTTCGCCCATGCCGATCGCGTTGATACGGGCAGGCTCGACACCGCTGGCCGTCAGGAAGGCTGCAACCGATTGCGCCCGCCGTTGCGACAGGCCTTCATTGTAGTGCACCGTGCCGGTGGCGTCGGTGAAACCTTCGACGACGAAGTTGAACGTGCTCAGCCGGCTGTCCTTCAGCGCCTTGGCGAACTCGCCGAGTTCAGCGCGCGCAGTGGTGTCGAGTTCGGCCGAATCCAACCCGAAATTGATCAGCATATCGAGGCTGGATTTTTCTCCCGGCGCGTCCTTCGCCTTGCTCTTGCTTTTGCACTCCTCCTCGGTGCCGACACAAATCCCTCGCGACTTGCCGAGGTCGGCCGCCCCGGCAAAAAACTTCACGATGTCTTCTGATTTCTGAACAGGGTCGGCGAAAGCGTGGGTCGAGAAAAACACGACCGCCAACACAAAGGTTGAACTGCCCCACTGCATAGCGGTTACTCCTGCTTGAGCATCCGATTTCGACGGGCGTGATCATACCAAACTCCGGGGCAATTGTCTGTCGATAAACGCCAGGGATACGGCGGTGCCGGCA
>NZ_RZQG01000310.1:0-6325 GCF_003998635.1 Mesorhizobium sp. M7D.F.Ca.US.004.03.1.1 | reverse complement strand
AGCCGGAACCCGCTGAATACGTCAAGATCTGCGACGTCTACGGCGCTGGCTACTTCTACATCCCCGGCACCGAAACCTGCCTGCGCATCGGCGGCTATGTCCGTTATGACATCGGCGTGGGCGATGCCAACTCGTTCGACGGCGCCAACCACGTTGCGGACCACATGGGCGATGGCGACCATTCGACCTATACCAAGAATGCCCGTTTCGCGTTGAAGACCTGGACCGGCCAGGAAACCGAGCTCGGCACCTTGAAGACCTACACCGAGCTCCGCTTCAACTTCGGCAACGGCTATGGCGACGCTGGCGACCCGAATTCGCCTTTGGCCGGCGGCCATTCTTCGGTGAATTTCGCCTGGATCCAGCTTGGGGGCCTGCGCGTCGGTAAGGACGAATCGGCCTTCGATACGTTCATCGGCTACGCCGGCAACGTCATCAACGATACGCTCGTTCCCTATGGTGGCTTCGACACCAACGTCGTCCAGTACTATTTCGACGCCGGCAACGGCTTCTCGGCCG
The DNA here is from genome assembly GCF_003998635.1 of Mesorhizobium sp. M7D.F.Ca.US.004.03.1.1. Taxonomy (NCBI): domain Bacteria; kingdom Pseudomonadati; phylum Pseudomonadota; class Alphaproteobacteria; order Hyphomicrobiales; family Phyllobacteriaceae; genus Mesorhizobium; species Mesorhizobium sp. M7D.F.Ca.US.004.03.1.1. The sequence goes on along the minus strand of NZ_RZQG01000310.1, from coordinate 5,806 downwards.
TGGCTTCGTTGGAAGAAGGCTCGGGCACGGACACGATCGACAGCTATGTCCCGCATATCGTCGGCGGCTTGAAGTGGACGCAGGGCTGGGGCGCGATCACCGGCGTCGTCGCCTATGACAGCAACTACGAAGAAGTCTCCGGCAAGGTTCGCTTGGACGTCAACGTTTCCAACGAGCTGTCACTGTTCATCATGGGCGGCTATGGCTCGGACGACAACCTCACCGACTTCACCAGCAACGATCGCGGCTTCTACAAGCCTTGGGGCGGCAACTGGGCAGTCTGGGGCGGCGGTACCTACAAGTTCAACGAGAAGACCTCGTTCAACGCGCAGGTTTCGTATGACGACTTTAAGAACCTCGGTGTCGCGGCGAACGTTGCTTATGACGTCGTTCCAGGTTTCACGGTCACGGCCGAAGTGGACTACAACCACGCCGATAACGTCTTGGACTCTTTCCCCATCAATCCCGCACCGAAGAAGAGCAGCCTCGGCGGCATCCTCCGCTTCCAGCGCTCGTTCTAATAGAGTTCGACTCGTCGAAATCGAAACCCGGCGGGCAACCGCCGGGTTTTTTCTATTCAGTTGACGAGGAAATGTGTCGCTTCTGACGTTATGCTAAGATCTTGAGGCTGGAATGAACAGCCGCATTGCCCTTGCCGCAACGAGCCGTTGCCCCGTTGGAGTCAGGAATTCGAAGCGGCCAGGCACCAAACGCAAACTTGACGGCTTCCAGCGCAAGCGTGCCTGGATCAATTCCCGGCCAAATCACCCAAGGCATCGATCAGCGGTTTGATGGCGCTGCCATAGCTCTTCCAGCGATTGACGGACGAGGTGTAGATCGGTTGCCTAACCTGCCAGCGACTGAACGTGTTCACCGCACCGCCCTTGTCAAAGAATCGCAAGCAGGCATCGTCCCAAGGCAGACCCAAATGGTCTATCAAGCGGCGCGATTGCCCTTCCTGATCGGAGACCATGTCCTCATAGCGGTTCTGCAGGATTTGCCCCGGAAAAACCACGTCCCAGTGACGCATAAGCCGGTCGTACTCACGATAATACAGTCCGAGTGTATTCAGATCGGCGTTGTAGATATTATCCTCGTTGAAACTCAGGAAATAGCACGAGATGCAATTGTCGGCGGCATCGCGACGGCAGTGAATGATGCGTGCCTTGGGAAACAGGACTCTTACAAGTCCGATAAGCTCAAAATTGTGCGGTAGCTTGTCGACGATTCGCCGTGCGTCGGGTGATCGTTGCCTGATGTGGCTGAGATATTCTTCGGCCAGGGACTTGGACTGCTCAACCGTCATGTCCACGATCGACTTTCGCAATTCCTCTGGCGAGCGCGTTTTAGGCGCAAGCCTGTTTGTGATCCGCCGGAGCTTTGTCAGTTCGCCGGCCCCGTGTACGTCTGGATGGCTCGCACAGATTTGCTCGGTCAAAGTGGTGCCTGAACGTGGCATGCCAAGCACGAATACAGGCACGTCCGACGTGCTCCCGTGCCCTGCCTTGGCCGCCGCCATCCGCGGGCTGAACAACTCGATCATGAAATCGACGCTGCGGCGATAGGACTCTATATCGAAGCGGCGGGGTGAAAGTTCCTTTGCCTGCCGGAAGTGATCCATCGCCTCGTCATAGCGCCGAAGATCATTCAGTATCTTCCCGGCAGCATGGTGGAATTGCTGAATGCTTTTCCTGTCGAGTTTCGGATTTTTCAGCTCAGCCAGAATGGATTGCAGTTCCGCCGGCTCTTCAGAGAATTTTCGGATGCTGACCAGACCGTCGTAGGCGGCTGCGACACCCAGGCGATGGCTGATCGCCTCTCTCATATAGGTGGTCGCCTCATCCATACGGCCGAGGCTTACAAGCGCATTGGCCAACCCCGTTCGGACGAGAGGATGGCGGCCATTGATTGTGAGCGCCCGTTCATAGAGCGGCACCGCAAGATCGGCCCTACCGAATTCGGTGTAGGCGCGGCCAAGTGCGCAAAGCGCCTCTACCCAGTCGACTTTCAGTTGGCTAGCAACCTCAAAATGTCGGATCGCATCTGAATGTTCGCCGACTTTCAAATAGGTTTCACCCAGAGTCAGGTGATAGTGTGGATTTCCCGGGGCTTCCTTCACGGCCCGCGCGAAATAGTGGATGGCCCTCTCGTCATCCAAATCGCGCGCGAAGACACCCATTATATACAAGGCAAGAGGGTGCCTTGGGGCCCGGGCCAAGACACGCTGACATAGTTCCTCTGCCTCATGCAGCCGTTTGGCCCGCTGAAGTTCGAGCGCCTGTCTCAGCAATGCGTCATCTGCCTGCGCGCGCGGCAATGGTTTCGCGGTCGGCTGCACGATTTTCTGCTGAGAGATTTGGGGGCCAGCAGGGCCCTTAAGATGCTTGGACCAGGCTGGTGGCAATCGATTGCTCATAGTGTCTGGCTAGCAAAAAGAGCCACAGGAATCCAGCGTTTCTAACCTGCCTCGCGGCAACGTGCATTGGCCAAGCGGGCGTTCTAGAAGGCAGTTTTCAAAGCGAGCTAACGCGGCTCGTCCTGGCACCCCCGGGCAGTGCCGTTTGTCGCCCCAAAGCACAGAAGCGCGAGAGCGGCCGCGCTTTTCGCCCGTACTGGCGCCAACGAAAACAGCTTGAATACGGTGCAGGTTAATCAGAGTTCGACCAGATCGCCGAGGGTCTCTATCAGTGGCCGGAGCCTGCCTTCATAATTTTTCCAGCGCTTGACCGACGACCTGTAGATGGGTTGGCGGACTTGCCAGCGGCTGAGCGTCCTGACGGATCCAGCCTTGTCGAAGAAGCGAAGGCAAGCATCATCCCAGGCCAGACCAAGATGCTCGATCAACCGGCGCGATTGCCCTTCCTGGTCGGAAACAAGGTCTTCATAGCGATTCTCAAAAATCCGCCCCGGCAGGAGTGCCTTCCAATGGCGTATGAGGCGATCATATTCACGATAATACAACCCCAGCACGGTAAGATCCGAGCTGTACTGATGCCCCCTGTTAAGATTCGCGAGGAAACACGAGAAACAATTGTCGATTGGATCGCGCGTGCAGTGAATAATCCGGGCGTGCGGAAAGAGAAGGGCGATAAAGCCGATAAGCTCGAAATTATGAGGCATCTTGTCGATGATTTGTGATGCCGTGGGCGCATAGAGACGCAGGTTGGAAAGATATTCTCCTGCCAGAACCTTCGATTGCTGGCTCGTCATCGACCTGACCGGCTGCCCGAATATCCGTTCCTGCTGCGCCTTGAGACCGTTGACGACCGCCATTCGCCCCAGCTTGGTAAGCTCGCCGGCGCCATGAACGTCGGGATGACTGGAGCAGATTTGCTCGGTCAACGTCGTGCCCGAACGTGGCATCCCGAGGACGAAAACTGGCGCTTCGGACGGATCGCCATAGTCAGCCCTCGCGGCCAGAAATTCCGGGGTGAACAGGCCGATCAGGGAATCGACCTGCCTGCGGTAGGAATCGATGTCGAAACTGTAGCCCTTGGCCGTTGCAGCCTTAAGGAAATGGTCCATCGCCTCATCATAGCGTTCAAGGTCGTTCAAGATCTTGCCCGCCGCCAAGTGCAGCAGATACAGCTCATTGGCGAGAACGGGGGTGCTGCCAAGTTCGTCCAGAATGGATTGGAGTTCAGCCGGCTCGGTAGCAAATTTTCGGATTCCTACGAGGGTGTTGTAGGACGCAGGCACGTTTACACGCTGGGCGATGTTTGACTTCAAACGGGCTGCGGCTTCGTCCATTCGTCCAAGCGCAACGAGAGCATTCGCCAGGTCCGTTCGGACAGCCGGGTCGTCCGGGTCTAATTTCAGCGCCTTTTCATAGACCAGCAATGCCAAATCCGCCTTGTCAAACTTGGAGTAGGCCTTGCCCAGCCCGCAAAGAGCCTCCATCAGGTCGGGCTTCAATTCGCAGGCGCGTTGTAGATGCCTGATCGCTGGCGGATAATCGCCAGCCTTCAAGCATGCTTCGCCCAGACTGAGCTGATAGTAGGGATTGTTGGGCTCCTGAGCGGCGGCTCGTGCAAAATACTTGATGGCCAGCTCGTCATCGACACCGAGCCCCAGTGTGCCGAGTATATACAGGGCCAACGTGTGATTGGGCGTGCGGGCCAGCACGCGAAGACACAATTCCTCCGCGTCCACAAGCCGCTTCGCCTCCTGGAGTTGGAGCGCCTGTCTCAGCAACGCTTCGTCTGCTTGTGCGCGCGACAACGGTACGGCTGTCGGCTGCATGATTTTCTGCTGAGAGATTTTGGGGCCAGCAGGACCCTTGAGGTGCTTGGACCAGGCTGGTGGCAATCGATTGCTCATCACGTCTGGCTAGCAAAAAGAGCCGCAGGAATCCAGCGTCACGGATCTGTCTCGCGGCAACTTGCACCAGCCAGACGGGCGCGCTAGCAAGAAGGCCCTTTTCAACCGAGCTTTTTGCCATGTGCCAGCGCCCTCCCCTCACGCCGCTCGTCGACGCGCTTCCGTCGACTGTACCCTTCGTCGGCCCCGAAGCGCAGGAGCGCGAGCGGGGCCACGCTTTTCGCGCCCGTATCGGCGCCAATGAGAGCAGTTTTGGGCCTTCGCCGCGCGTCATCGAGCGCATGGCCGAGATCGCCGGCGACATGTGGATGTATTGCGATCCCGACAATCACGATCTGAAGGTGGCGGTTGCCGCGCATCACGGCGTGAAAGCCGAGAACGTTGTTGTCGGCGAAGGCATCGACGGCCTGCTCAGCCTGGTGGCACGCATGTATGTGGCGCCTGGCGATGCCGTGGTCACGTCGCTCGGCGCCTATCCGACCTTCAACTTCCACATTGCCGGTGTCGGCGGGCGGCTGGTGACGGTCCCTTACGAGAACGATAGGGAAAGCCTTGACGGCCTGTTGGCGGCGGTGCGCAAGGACAAGGCGCCGCTGGTTTATCTGTCCAACCCGGACAATCCGATGGGCAGTTGGTGGGAGGCGAACGAACTCATCCGCTTCATCGAGGCGTTGCCGGAAACCACCATGCTGGTGCTCGACGAGGCCTATGGCGAACTCGGACCGGCCTCGGCGCTGCCGCCGATCGATATCTCGCGGCCAAACGTCATCCGCATGCGCACCTTCTCGAAGGCCTATGGGTTGGCCGGCATACGCTGCGGCTATGCGGTGGCCGAGGCCCAGGTGATCCGCGACTTCGAGAAGATCCGCAACCATTACGGCGTCAGCCGCATGGCGCAGATCGCCGGGATAGCCGAGGCGAGCGGGCTGAAGCCACTGGAGTCGGCAACCAATTTCGTCACCATCGATTGCGGCGGCGACGGCGCTTTCGCGCTGAAGGTGCTGCAAGGCCTGCTGTCACGCGACGTGTTCATCCGCAAGCCGATGGTCCCGGTGCTCGACCGCTGCATCCGCGTCAGCGTTGGCCTCGATCACGAGCTCGATATTTTTGCCGAGGAACTTCCCGGGGCTTTGGCGGCAGCGCGGGGGAATTAGGATACCGCTGGCGCGCAAACCAGCAGCAAAAGCTGCCTACAAATCCATCTCCCAGGTCTGGCCGGTCAACTCCTTGCCGAAACTGTGGTGTCGCTCCTCCGAGACCAGCTTGAAGCCGGCGCGCTCATAGATCGCGCGCGCCGCGACGAGAATGTCGTTGGTCCACAGCACCAGCCTAGTGTAGCCGCAAGCGCGAGCCTGGGTCACGCATTCCGCAACCAGGCGTTTGCCGATGCCGAGGCCTCGCGCCGCCGCCTCGACATGCAGCATCCTCAGCTTGGCCACCTCGTCGTCCTGGTGAACCAGGAACACCGCGCCGACCGGCTGACCAC
>NZ_RZQG01000030.1:0-18726 GCF_003998635.1 Mesorhizobium sp. M7D.F.Ca.US.004.03.1.1 | reverse complement strand
GCCTCACCCTCTACGCGTTCGAGCGGCCGCAATTGCCGTTCGAGCCGCATGGCAGCGATTTCGTCTTCCGGCTTCTCGACCTGGTCGCCTACCGCTTCGACGACATCGTCATCGACCTGCCCAATCTGGAAACGCCGTGGCACAATTCCGTGCTGTCGACGAGCGACGAGATATTCATCGTCTTCGAACTCAATGTCGCTTCGCTGCGGCAAGGCAAGCGGCTCTACAAGAAGATCCGCGAACTGCGCGGCAACGCGGTCAACATCACGCTGGTCGCCAACAAGCACAAGCGCAAATGGTTCGGGAACCATTTTTCGCGCAGCGAGCTCGAAAAGATATTCAAGGCGCCGCACATCAAGTCGGTCGCACTGGACAACGCCCTTCTGAGCGATGCGCTGAACAGGGCCATCCCGCCTTCCGAAGTGGATGGACGGGCGCGCTTCAACAAGGATCTGAAGCGGATGTTCAAAGAGCGGCTCGATGACGCTGCCCGATAGATATCGGATCGCGAGATACCGGATCGCTGGGCGGCTGGCCGGCGCCTGCGTGCTCGGCGTGGCGCTGGCGCTGTCCGTCCAGGACTTCGCCGAAGCGCGATCGGCGCTTTCGGAACGGCCGCCGCTGCCGGCGATGGGGCCTAGCCTGCGCAAGGCTGTTGCCTTCGCAACTGCCGAGCAACCAGGAACGATCATCATCCGCAAGGACGAGAAGGCGCTTTACCTGGTGACCCGCCAGGGCCAGGCGCTGCGCTACCAGATCAGCGTCGGGCGCGACGGGTTTGGCTGGACGGGCGTCGTCAAGGTGGGGGCGAAGACCGAATGGCCGGAGTGGCGCCCGCCCCAGGAAATGCGGGCCCGCCAGCCGGAGCTGCCGAAGATGGTGCCCGCCGGCCCCTACAATCCGCTGGGCGCAAGAGCGCTCTATCTGTCTCGTGACGGGCGCGACACGCTCTACCGCATACACGGCACCAACGATCCGTCGGGTGTCGGCTTCGACGGGACGTCAGGCTGTTTTCGTCTTACCAACACGGATGTGATCGATCTTTTCAAGCGCGTCGCGGTCGGCGCAAAGGTGGTGGTCCAATGACGACGATCAGCGAACCGGACATGCCGGCGATCGACATCGGAAACCAGGAACAGCGCGAACAGCGCGCCATCGAGAAACCCAGTAACATAAAGACGATCGGCGTCATCGTCGCCTGCGGCGCCCTTGTGATCACCGCGATCAACATGGCGGCTGCGGTCTATCTCTATCGGGGCATAAGCGACCTGCGTTTCGTCGAAGCGCGGCTGGAGCAGCTCGGAGCTTTCGAACAGCGGATCGCGGCCAGGCTCGACACGGTCAACAACGGCTTCCAGAGCCGGTTCGAGAAACTGGACAGCCAACTGCAAGGCAGCTTCAACGAGATCAATGGCAACATTGCCCGTTTGGGGCAGAATGTGCCGGTTGCCGGCGGCGAGGCCGTGTCGAGTGCGGCCGAACCGTCCGAGATCACCACCAGCACGCTGGCGCAAGCGCCCGAAGCTCTCGACGGCGAGAGCGCGAGCGAACCCGGCGTCATCGAAGCACCGCGTGCGCCGAGGAAGAGCACTGCACCGGCATCGCCCCCTGCCCCAAGCTCCAACTACCAGCGCATCCAGCAGCCTGACGGCAAGGTCTATTACCGCAGGATCAACAATTAAAGCGCGTCGCGTTTGAACGGATTCAGGCGACGCGCTTTAGGTCTTTGTTTTTATGCATGTCGTTTTCCCAAAACCGAGGTCACTTTTGGGCGACATGCATTAGACCTGACGTGCTGGATCCGGGCAGGATGCGAGCGGTTCAGAGATCGCGCTGAAGGGCCAGGATGCGGATGGCCCGCACGGACCGATCGCGCGCTTCAGCCAGGAAAGCGATGTGGCAGTAGGCACAGGCCACGGTGCCCAGAAGCAGCACCAGGCTGTTCTTCAAGGTGAAATCGATAGCCAGCGAGTACGGAAGACCCCTGGGCGACGTGAACGCCGCGATCGTGCTCGCCGTTTCAGAGTGGGTGCCGACGGCGATCATCAGCCCGGCGAGAATCAAGGCGACGTGGTTGGCGAGGAACGGGAATGCCGACCTTTTGGTGTGGCACGCCATCCAGCAGACGATCGATACCGCGGCAAGGATGGCGGCGTCGACAGCCATGGAGCCGCCCAGCCAGAGATTGACCTGCTGCCAGAGCATCGTCGACAGAGGGCGCAGTTCAAGCCATATCCACCATGCGGTGGGGCTGGCTGGATAGGTTCCCAGCAAGAAGGTCGCCACGCGCTCCCCTGCCAGGATCGAAAGAATGAGAAATGGGAAGGCAAAAAGCAGAAGCGGCTTGCGTTTCATGTTCCCTCGACAATCTGCAAGCCAGGATAGACCGCATAGATTGCGCGAAGCTTAACGGCTCTATGGAGATATCCTGGTGGCACGAAGTCGGATCCTGCCTGAGGGGCTACGTCCGGCCCTCCCCGATTGCGATGGCATCTAGTCGATTCACATCGATCCGGTAAGAATCCCCTTGCGCCTCGGCCTCGTGGACCGCAAACGACACCACACCCCAGGATTAGACGCTTGATGAACGACACCCCCAAAACGCTGGCACCGGACTCGCTCGGGCCAACCGTGACGATTGGAGAAATCCTGGTAGAGATCGTCGCAAGGGAGACCGGCACCGGCTTTCGGGAACCTATCGACCTCATTGGTCCCTTTCCGAGCGGCGCGCCCGCCATCTTCATCGATCAATGCGCGCGTATGGGCGGAGCGGCCGCGATGGTGGGCGTGGTCGGCGACGATGATTTCGGCTTCGTCAACATCGAGCGCCTGAAGCGAGACGGCGTAGACATTTCCGCCATCGCTGTTTCCCCGGATCATCCGACGGGCAGCGCCTTTGTTCGCTACCGCGAGGATGGAAGCCGCGATTTCGTCTACAACATCGCCAAATCCGCCGCCGCCCGGCTGGAATGGATCCCGCAGGTCGAGGCGCTGATCGCGCGTTGCGGGCATATCCACGTCATGGGAACGGTGTTCGCAAGCCCCGCCGCCTGGGCGATCACCGAGCGCGCGATCCCCTTGATCAAGGCACGCGGCGGCACCATGTCGCTCGATCCGAACCTGCGCAAGGAATTGCTGGCGCACGGCCAGACCGGGGAGAAATTCGCAAGTCTGGTAGACAAAGCGGACCTGCTGCTACCCTCGGGCAACGAATTGTTCCTGGCCGCAGGCATGGACGGCGAGGAACGCGCGATCGAGGCGCTGTTCAGACGAGGGGTCCAGGAGATCGCCGTCAAACGCGGCGAACATGGCGCGTCGGCCCGTCAACGCACCGGCGCCCGCGCCGATTGCCCCGGCCTCATCGTCGAGGAAACGGACCCCACGGGCGCCGGCGACTGTTTCGGGGGAGCCTATGTCGCATGCCGGCGGCTGGGCATGCCGCTGCAGACGGCGCTCGAATTCGCCAACGCGGCAGGAGCGCGCAACGTCACACGCCTCGGCCCCATGGAGGGAGCCGGCACGCGTGCCGAACTGGAAGATTTCATGGCAAGAACGGCGAGAAGAAGCTGATGCGTGTGGCGATCGAAGATTTGCCGGCCCTGTACAGGGAACGAAAGAAGATCGGGGTGACCTCGGTGTGTTCGGCACACCCGTTGGTGCTGAAAGCTGCACTGCGCCATGGCCGGGAAACCGGCACCACCGTCCTGATCGAGGCGACGTGCAACCAGGTCAATCATCTGGGCGGTTATACGGGCATGACGCCGGCCGATTTCGCGGCGATGGTGGACGCACTCGCGGCAGCCGAGCAATGCCCGAAAGAGCTGATCGTGCTTGGCGGGGATCATCTCGGCCCTAGTCCCTGGAAGGACCGGCCCGCCGAGGAGGCGATGGCACAGGCCGGGACCATGGTCGATGCTTATGTCCGCGCCGGCTTCCGCAAGATCCACCTCGATGCCTCGATGGGTTGCGCGGGTGAACCGGCGGCGCTCGACGACCACACGGTGGCCGAGCGCGCCGCCAAGCTGGCGGGCGTCGCGGAACAGGCGGCAGCGCAGAGCAGCAAGGCAAGCCCGGTCTACATCATCGGCACGGAAGTGCCACCGCCCGGCGGCGCCGATCACGCATTGGATGCGATCACCCCGACCAGTCCGGAGGCGGCTCGCCAAACATATGCCATTCACGCCAAAGCATTCCAGGCCGCCGGGCTTGAAAGCGCGTTTTCCCGCGTCATCGGGCTTGTGGTGCAGCCGGGCGTGGAGTTCGGCAACCAGAATGTGATTTTCTACGATCGGGCGAAGGCCCGTGATCTGGCGGCAACGCTGAACAGATTGCCATCGCTCGTTTTCGAAGCCCATTCGACGGATTATCAGGGCGAGAGGCCGTTGCGTGAACTCGTCGAGGACGGCTTCGCCATCCTCAAGGTCGGCCCCGAGCTGACCTTCAAACTGCGCGAGGCGCTGTACGCGCTCGACCTGATCGCTTCCGATCTGGTGCCCTTCTATGGCGAGCGGCCGCTTCACCACGCCATGGAAGAGTTGATGCACGGCGCCCCCAAGAACTGGGCAAGCCACTATCACGGCAGCGATGCCGACAAGCGGATGCTGCGCCACTACTCCTATTCCGATCGCATCCGATACTATTGGGCGACCCCGCAAGCCCGTGCCGCATGCGACCGACTCTTCGATACGTTGAAGGGCCGGAAGGTGCCGGTGACGCTGTTTCTCCAGCACCTGCCTTCGGCGCTCGCTTGGGCCGACCGCGCCTGCGACGGCGAGGACATCGCGATCGATCACGTCCAGCAAAGCATCGAGGTGTACGCTCGGGCATGCGGCACCTGAACCCTGCGTCCGGCCCCCTTCAAGGTTAGAGCCGACGAGCCGGCGGGCGGCTGAACGCTTACAGCGACGGTCCCAATCGGATCGGGCTGCCGTCGCTGAAACGGGATTGACGGAACCTGTGGAGATTGTGCCCGGTCTCGTTGCCCTGGATCAAATCGGACAGGATGCGGCCCATTCCGGGTCCTATGCCGAAGCCGTGGCCACTCATCCCGGTCGCGACAACGAGGCCCGGGATCGCAGCGGCGCGATCGACGATAGGCACGACATCCGGCATCGCATCGATCATGCCGGCCCAGTTCGCCCTGATCGGCACTGTCTTGAACTGCGGGAAAAGCTCCCTGAACCCGCTGTCGATGGCGCGGAGCGCCGAGGCCTCCGGAGCGGGATTGAGGACGCGCATCCGTTCGAACGGGGTTTCCTTGTCAGCGTCCCATCTTCGCGGAGTTGACCAGGCGTCCGGATATCCGCGCGGCGCGGCCGGCAGGTAGCGTGTGCCAAAGGGATTGGCCATCAGGGCGCTGACATATTTGCCCGCATGGCGAAATGCGTCCGGCCCTATGTAGAGTTGGTTGCTGCCTCCCGATGCGAGCGTGTACCCGCCATCCTGCCTGCGCCGGAAAGCGATGCGTTCGTCCGCGGCGGCACCGGCGTGGATTTCCGCCATCGGCGCAGTCGCGGCGACGGTCGCCCTGACGCTGAGCTGCGGGATCGAGATGCCGTGCGCGCGCAGGAAGAGCGATGTCCAGGCGCCGCTGGCGACGAGGACGCTCGAAGTGGCGATATGGCCCCGCTCGGTCCAGACGCCGCTGATCCGGCCGGCCGAGATGTCGAGCATACGTGCCGCACAATTCTCGATGATCGTGACGCCTTGCCGGGCGGCCAGGCGAGCGATCGCGGGCACGGCAACCCAAGGCTCGGCGCGCATGTCCGATGGGGTGGTCATGGCGCCTTTGAACGGTAGCGACATGGCCGGGATCAGGCTTGCCACCTCACCCTGGTCGAGGAGACGCGTGTCGACGCCATGAGCCTGGGCGATCTTCAGGAATTTCGCGAAACCAGCCATCTCCTTGTCGGTCCGCGCAAGGTAGGTAACGCCCGTCTGCTTCAGTCCTATGTCCTCGCCGCATTCCTGCGCCAGTTGCCGCCAGAGGCGCTGCGCTTCGATCACGATCGGCAGTTCGTCGGCATCGCGGCCCTGTTGCCGGATCCAGCCCCAATTGCGCGAGGATTGCTCGGCGGCGATGCGTCCCTTTTCCAGCAGCGTCACCGAGATGTTGCGTCGCGCCAGGAACAGTGCCGTGGTCACGCCAATGACGCCGCCGCCGATGATCACGACTTCCGAGGTCTTCGGCAGCGGGTCTTGAAACTGGATTGGAATGGCTTCGGTGAAGGGGAAGATTGTCAAGGAGCACTTCCTTATTGGTATGCTACGGCGGTATATCGTGCTGTGTCGACGATCAAATCCGATGGTAGCGTTGGCTGGAATCGATACTAGAATCAAGCCTTTGACTATCCGATCTTCTCGATTCCCGCCTAGGCATGTCTCGGCAGCGCCTGGAGCACCCTGGTGATGAACATGCTGAATTCGACCCGCCGGCGTCATAGTCTATGAAGGCAAGTGGGTCGCGGCTCCGGTCAACGTCCACTCGGTCAACTGGCGGCTTCGACGGCTTACCAAGGGTGTGTTGTCGTATGGCCGACGCCCAGCAGCCCGCACAGCAGTTTCAGTCTTGCCTTGCCGCACGCAAAAGCATTCCAAAGAGGTCGCGCGGCTCATCAGGATCGGCAAGGAGATCCAGCTCCTCGTAAAGGCCGGTGTCGGCGAGTTGATCGCGCACGTAGCGGAGAGCAGAGAAATCCTCGGTGGCGAAGCCGACGGAATCGAACAGCGTCACCGCCTGGTTGTTGCTGCGCCCCTCGGCCGTTCCAGCCATCACCTCCCACAATTCGGCGACGGGATGATCCGGATCGAGTTGCTGGATTTCACCCTCGATGCGCGTCTGCGGCGTGTACTCGACGATAATCCGCGACCGCAGCAGGATGTCACGATGGAGTTCCGTCTTGCCCGGGCAGTCGCCGCCGACCGCGTTGATGTGGACGCCGCTGCCGACCATGTTGTCGGTGAGGATGGTCGCATATTGCTTGTCGGCGGTGACCGTGGTGATGATCTGCGCGCCCTCCACTGCGGCATGTGCCGAAGCGCAGGACGTGATGTCGAACCCCAGTCCCGCCAGATTATCCGCGCATTTGCGCGTGGCTGCCGGGTCGATGTCGTAGAGGCGCAGCTTGTTGACGCCGAGCAGCGCCTTGAAGGCGAGCGCCTGGAATTCCGACTGGGCGCCGTTGCCGATGATGGCCATGCAGTCCGCGCCCTTCGGCGCCAGGTATTTTGCGGCGACCGCCGACGTTGCCGCCGTGCGCAAGGCGGTCAGGATGGTCATCTCGGAGAGCAGCATCGGATAGCCGTTGCCGACATCGGCTAGGACGCCGAAAGCGGTGACCGTCTGGCGGCCCTCACGCATGTTCTTGGGGTGGCCGTTGACGTATTTGAAGCCGTAGAGGCGGCCGTCGCTCGTCGGCATCAGTTCGATCACCCCGTCAATGCTGTGCGAGGCGACGCGCGGCGTCTTGTCGAACAGCGCCCAGCGACGAAAGTCCTCCTCGATGTAAGCTGCGAGATCGATGAGGAAGCGCTCGACGCCGATGGCAAGCACCAGCTTCATCATGTGGTCGACGCTGACGAAGGGGACGATGTTCAGCTTGGCGTTCATCGATCAAAAGCTCCTGGTCGGCCGGTCCATGATACGGCGGCCCATCAGGCTTGCCGTCAGGTCGACCATCAGCGTGGCCGTGCGGCCGCGCTCGTCGAGAAAGGGGTTGAGTTCGACAAGGTCGAGACTGCTAACCAGGCCGCTATCCGAAAGCATCTCCATGACCAGATGGGCCTCGCGAAACGTTGCTCCACCCGGAACGGTCGTGCCGACCGCGGGAGCGATCGACGGATCGAGGAAGTCGACATCGAGACTGACATGCAGCAGGCCATTCTCGAGCGTCACCCGCTCCAGAAAGGCACCCAGAAGCGGCGCGATGCCATGTTCGTCGATGGCGCGCATATCGTGCACGGTGACGCCCGCGGCGCGCAGCGCCTGCCGCTCGGCCGGATCAACGCTGCGAATACCCAATGTGCAGATGCGGGCCGGGTCTATCCGCTCCGGCAGATCCGGAAAATAGCCGTGGAAGCCCGGCTGGCCGCTGGCGTAGGCAAGCGGCACGCCATGCAAATTGCCGCTGGCGGTGGTGTCGAGCGTGTGAAAATCGGGATGCGCGTCGAGCCACAGCACAAATAGCGGCCTGCCGGTTTGCGCCGCGCGACGGGCCAGTCCCGACAGGGTTCCAGCGGAGATGGAGTGATCTCCGCCGAGAAAGATCGGCATGGCGTCCGCGCTGGCGGCATAGGCTGCATCCGCGATGCCCGCCGTCCACGCTGAAATCTCCGGCAGCGCCTTCAGCGCCAGGTTGCCATGGGCGATCGGGCGCACCGGCGTCGGCGCGACGGTGCCAAGATCAGCAACCGCATGGCCAAGGTCCCTGAGGGCGCCGACCAGCCCCGCCGTCCGCAAGGCGCTCGGTCCCATTTCGCAGCCCATTCGGCCAGCGCCGTCCTGCACCGGCGCACCCAATATGTTGCAGTTCATGCAAGCACTCTCCCTCTATGAGGCCCAGGAGGTGTTGAACCGTATGCTGCCGGCAGAATGAATAGAGCTGATTGGCAAAACCAGCAGTAAGAGTTATCGTTTTGAGACATCAGGCTACCATATTGGACAATTGTGGATTCTCTCGACCAGAAACTCATCACACTCCTGCGCCACAGCGCGCGGCGGAGCATCTCCGACCTGGCGGCGGATCTTGGCGTGTCGCGCGCCACGGCACGCTCGCGAATGGAGCGGCTTGAACAGTCCGGCGAGATCATCGGCTATACGGTCATCTTGCGCGCCGAAGCGATCAGCTCGGCTGTCAGGGGTATCATGATGATCGAGATCGAAGGCCATGCGGCCGATCGGGTGATCCGCGCTCTTGGTGGCTTTGCGGAAGTCGCTACGATTCATACGACCAATGGCCGCTGGGATCTGGTGGTTGAACTCAACACGGCAACCCTCACCGAGTTAGATGCGGTGTTGCGCCGGATTCGCCTGGTGCCCGGTATCACCGGCAGCGAGACGAGCCTGCTGCTGGCCACGCCGCGCAGCACAAAAGCCCGTCTTTAGGCACGGCTGCGTGGGTTAGGGTCGGCGGGGCTCTGCACGCTTGATAGCGCACTGGTAGCGAATGCGCGCGGCGTCTGGGTTTTCGCCCAACATGAGAGAAGACCATAGCGCGGTGTCGGCAGCTTCATGGAGGTCACGGGCAGTACGCGCCTTCAACCGGTCAGCCGTATCCAAAGCACGCTGTACGAATGCACCGCGACCATCGAGATCCCTTAGCTCCTTTGGGACCCGTCGGTAGTAATGGAAGCGATCGCCCCGCCGCTACAGAAAGCGATCAGGATCATGCTCTTCGCGTCGCCTTCCCATGTCTTACGGTACCGTTTGTATCACAATAAGTAACACAATAGGCATCACAAAAGGCCAAAATGGCGCAAGGACTAGGTCGCTCGGCACAAAATTCTACAGAAAAATCAATGATTTGGAGAATCAATTGATGGTACCGTTGGCTGGGATCGATATGCCTAATAAGCTATTGTTTTTATTGTGCTTTTTACGCTCTCCTGCTCGATTTGTATCACAATAGGTAGCACAATAGGTAGCACAGACTGGGATGGCCAGATCCGCATGGACCCGTCTTCATCCTACGCCATGCAAAGGCTGATCAACATGAAGGACCAATTCGACATCGCTTTCGCATGCGACACCGATCACGACCGGCACGGTATCGTCACGCGCACCGGCGGGCTGCTGCCGCCCAATCACTATTTGTCGGTGGCGATTGACTATCTGTTCCAGCATCGCCCCGAATGGCGGGCGGACGCAGCCGTCGGAAAGACGGTGGTAAGCAGCCAGATGATCGATCGCGTCAGCGCCAGGCTCCGACGCAGGCTGTACGAAGTGCCGGTCGGTTTCAAATGGTTCGCCAAGGGGATTCAGGACGGCTCGCTGGGTTTTTGCGGCGAGGAAAGCGCCGGAGCGACGTTCATGCGCCGAAACGGTGCCGTCTGGACGACCGACAAGGATGGCATCGTTCCAGCCTTGCTGTCGGCAGAGATCATGGCGAGCATGGGCAAGGATCCCGGCGAGGTTTATCGCGACCTGACGAACGATCTGGGCGAGCCGGTTGCCGACCGTATCCAGGCCATCGCGACCCCGGTACAGCGCCGGGCGTCAGGCTGGCCTCCTCGACATGACCCGCCCAAGGATGTGCATGACGCGTTCGCCTTCTCCGAGCAGGTAGTCGGCAATGATGCGGCGGTGGCAGCGCCACCAGCCGGCTTCCGCGCACATAATTGCGCAGCGATGCTCACTGCCAAGCTCTCGCAGTTGCGCCAAGCCTTTGGCGAACGGCTTCGTCAGCGCATAGTCGGCGTAGTTGCGAAAGCTATTTACGCGCCAGTAGCTATTGGGGGAAGGCACCGGCCCACGCGCCTTGCCCCGCAAGCCGCCGAGCGCAGCGATATGCTCATAGCCGATCCGCCACGGCGCCAACGTTGTGGGAAGGCTGTTTTCGTTGAATTGCGGATTGGTGCGCGAGCGCGGCATCGACCTCACATCGACAACGAAATCGACACGAGCCCGCTGAAGCAGTTCGGCGAACTCGACGATCGCACGCGTGGAATGGCCTATGGTGAAGAAGCTGTTCGTTTCGATTCCAATCTGGCGGCGCACGGCGACCCTGGCCACCTCGGCGCGGATCGTAGCCGGTTTATCCTACAGATCAAAAAGTCCTTCCATCGGGAAGCGATTCACTGGAACCGAATTCGAGCGCGACGGTTGAGTGATGGATCCTCGCCGTTCGACCGCGCCAACCAGGTGCGAAACGGCGTCATGGTTCCGTGAGAATCCCTATTACCCTTGGTCGAGCCACATGGCGGATAGATTCAAAGTCGGCGATCACGTGAGCTGGAATTCGGAAGCCGGGCGCGTCAGCGGCACGATCGTCCGTGTGCACAAACACAATTTCGATGTCCATGGCTACACGCACCATGCAAGCGCTGAAGCGCCGCAATACGAGATAAAGAGCAGCAAGACTGAGCATATTGCCTTCCACAAGGGTTCGGCGCTCACCAGACTTCGCGACTGACTTTCGTCAGACGCGATTGATCAGAGAAAGCGGTTGCCCGATGCCCACCAACACGCAGCCTCGTTCGCCCGAGCCGCTCCGCGCCTCAGCGACGCCGATGATCGCATCCGTCTCAATCATTGGATGCCGCCGCAACAGGGGATTTTCCCACGCATCCGCATTGGGACTAGCTGGATCGATACGCTATGGGCGCTGCCGATCGGCGCCGCCGCGCTGCTCTGCATGATTGCCTTGGCACAAAGCTTGCGCGAGCGTGACCGCCTTCATCCAAAACCATCCAGGCATCGCGCAATCGGCGCCGGCGGTGGACTCCGGTTTCCCTGAGTGGCTGCAAGTCCAGCATTTTCTGAACATGTTCTTCATGCTGTTCATCATGCGGGCAGGCCTGCAGATCCTGGCTGATCATCCACGGCTCTATTGGGGCCGCGACTGCACGCCGGGGAACGATCATGGGTTCCAGCCATGTATCTCTCCAGAGGGGCCGGACGGTAGGCTTGATGGCTATGAGAGGGGGGGTAGCTACGCGGATACGGCAACGCGATAGTTCCACACCAAGCGGCAGCGTTCGTAGTCGCCGCAAACGATAACAACGAAAGGCACGGAGATGCCCGATAAACCCAACACAGAACGGCCACAGCGGATTGAAGACCATGCCAAGCACTTGGCAGCGATGGTCACCCCCAAAGATATAAGCGGCTACCGAAAAGTCCTGACCGACAACGAGCAATATTTCGCAATCGAATTGGCACGTTTCGTAGCCGCGATGGCCTCGCAGGATGGACTGCGCGAGGCTGCCGACAGGTTCCTAACAGCTGTGCAAACGAGTGGGGAACCTGATCAAATTTTTCGGTGAATACTTCCCGCCGCGGTTCAATCAAGGTCGCGCAGTTCGCTATTGTGCTTCCTTAAGAACTTGGAGGCGCGGGATGCCGGAAGGATATCTGTTTTCAGAGGGCTCGACCTTGGACTTGGCCAGACAGTTACCGGTTCTGGCGATGAATGAATTGAAGGCAATGCCAGAGAGCGTTTTTCTGTCGGTCCCAATGGAGGATGTGATCAGCGAACTTGTCGCCAAATTCCGCCCCGATTTGCCTACTGTGGACGAGGATAGTGTTTGGATCGATGAAGAGGAGCGAACCTATCAGCCACGCGGCCGAGATCGTTATGACATATTCAGTGACAGCTACGGAGATCCAGAGCCCCAAAGATTTCATGTCGTGATGTATCACCTGCCTTTCAGAGGAAACCGCGACCTTTTCCGGTTTCAGCCTTCGCGTGCGTCCTATCCAGGGCCCCAAGCCGCCATCATGGCAAACGACTTGGTGATCTCACTCCCTACGGCGGGAAAAAGTGGCGACCAGCTGAACGCCGAATTTGGGGCGGGGGTTAGAAGCATCAAAGAACATTTGGCTACAGCCGCATCGGATCTTCAACATGTGGCGAGCCAGATAGAGCAGCCCGCGCGCCAGTTTTTTGAGGCCCGCAAGGCGGAATTGTTGAAAGGCAAGGGCTTGGCCGCGTCGCTTGGCTTTCCAATGAAGCGCAGACCCGACGCTCCGACAACCTTCATTGCTCCTCAGATACGCCGGAAGGTCGTTCCCGTGCGGACAGAAACGGTTGCTCCGTTCAAACCCGAGCCCGAACTCGACGAGAAAGAGTACGCGCACATTCTTAGTGTCATCGAAAACATGACAAAGGTCATGGAGCGCAGCCCGCACACTTTTCACGACATGGGCGAGGAAGACATTAGGCAGCACTACTTGGTACAGCTCAACGGTCAGTACGAGGGCCAAGCCACCGGCGAGACCTTCAATCACGAGGGCAAAACCGACATTCTCATCCGCTCCGAAGGTCGTAACGTTTTCATCGCAGAATGTAAGTTCTGGCACGGCGAAAAGGTCTTTACGGAGACAGTCGACCAACTCCTCAGATACCTCAGCTGGCGCGACACCAAAGCGGCTCTTATCATCTTTAACCGCAACAAGGGCTTGTCAGGCGTTATCGAGACCGCAAACAAGGCCATCGAGGCCCATGCACAATATAAGCGCGGCCCTGTTGTTGAAGGCGACACTAGGTTCCGTTACGTCCTCGCAAACCCGGGTGACGTCAGCCGCGAAATCATTGTTACGTTGATGTTTTTCGACGTTCCGACGGCCCCATAACGACACCATCACAAAATCTTGCAGGCCGATTCCGCTGAATCGTAGACTCACCTCTTTCAGGAGGCGGACGTGGACGAGCGGACCTACAAGCTTTTCAGATACCACAGAGAAGCCCTGGATTTCTTCAAGAGCCCGAAGACGGCGTTGTGGGCGACCAAGCTCCACATGGCACTTAGGAGTCGTGCTCGCGATATCAGGCGCACGTGCCAGAAGTCGATGCCTTCAAAGCCGTCTGAAATACCAATCTAGTATCCAACTTTGTCCATGAGCGCTCGCAGTTCGGGCTGAGGCGCAACCCAGAAAGTTCGAAAAGCTTCCAGGAACCCCAGCCAAACCGGATGCTCGGCAGGCAACTTCGCTCCACAAGCCACGTTCGCTCTACGGTCGCTACTACTTCTGAAATAACATCAAAGGGTTGTCCGAAGTCCGTACGAATTCTGCGCCGGCTCCACTGCAGTTCGATAGACCAAGCTTAGGAGGGCGGTTGCGTCGTTGATCATCAACCAATAGAGAGGGGATAAATCAGACAAAAGGACCACCTATGACCAACGAATCCGACACCCGCGCTGCCGAACTAGCTGAGTTAATAGCCGACATTGTCTCAGCATATGTCAGCAACAATCCATTGCCGGTGTCTGGTTTGCCGGACGTGATAGCATCGGTTCATGCTTCGCTGTCCGGATTAGGCACGCCGATTCCGCCTGTCGTTGAACCGCAAACTCCCGCGGTCAACCCGAAGAGGTCGGTGACGCCGGACTTCATTATCTGCCTCGAAGACGGCAAGAAGTTCAAATCCCTGAAGCGGCATCTTAGCACGGACTTCGGCCTAACACCGGACGCCTATCGCGCCAAATGGAACTTGCCGCACGATTACCCTATGACAGCTCCAAATTACGCCGCTCAGCGCTCGCAACTTGCAAAGTCCATCGGGCTTGGCCGCAAGGCTGAACCCGTCGTACCAGCCAAGAAGGCACCTGCGAAGCGGAAAGCCAGAGCCTAGTCGGTCACCACCTGACGTAACGGAAAGACTCAGCTATGTGTTGAGAGCGGCGGACCTGAAAAGGACCGTCTGGCCGGCGCCATTCGGGCAACCTCCCAGCGAGGGCGCCGGCCTTTTTTCCTAGCGGGGCGGCAATAGCCGGCGAACACGTCTCAGGCATCTATCGCCAGGGCCTGAAGCTATCATCGGGCCGCTTCGCGATGATCGACAACGGCCTCGGATACGGCGCGAAGGTCACCATCCTGCCAGGACCCGTGCAGGAGCTCGCGCCTCCTCCCGCGTGTTAACGACGTCAAGAATGCTCTCGGCAAACCACGGCTTGGCCAAAATCTAATGATACCACCTCGCGATCTGTGGCGCGGTAGATTCCATAGCCAACCTTTGCTGAGCAGCCCCTCGTCGCACATCCGGGCCAGATAGCAGCGGGGAATTCCGATCTCAGTCAGCTCGCGCGTTCGCACTTCACGCTTTTCACGGGCGAATGCGACAGCGCGCTCTCGGAGGGATGGCCGAGACCCGCCGGCCAATTCGATGCGCTCCGCGCGCTCTCGGTCACGCTTGCGAGTCTTGACGGAAGGTTTTAGCGTAGTTTCGAGGGGGATCGGCAGCTCGTAGTTCGCGGTTTCATTCGGCCCGGGGAGCCGTAACGATTCAAAACTGCGAACGTCATGCCCAGCCCTATGGACCCCGGGCTTGCCCAGATGCGATGAGGTGTTGCCGTTCTGTATGAATTCCGATGCGTGTGCGCATCGATCAAGCTTGCCCGACCGCAGATTCATGCATTCCGACTTCTTTCACAAGTGCCCTCAATTCGGCTGGCGGCGCGAGGCAGAAAGTTCGGAAAGCTTCCAGGAACCCCAGTCGATGGCCAATTGTAGAACCATCTGTCGACGGCTTTGGCTTCGGAGAACGAATCCGCTGCGGGGAATGGGTGCGTGCTGCTAGGTAGAGAGCACGAGGCGGATATCGCGCTCGCATTGAGCGCCTGCCGGCCGGAGCAGAGCATCACGGGCTTCTTCAACACAGAGCCTGACCATGCCCTATCCTGTTCTCGATGCCTCAATCAGTCCACTGAGTCAGCGGTTGATCGACGACATGACCCTGCGCCGGTTGAGCCGGGAGACGCAGCGCAACAACGTCCGCGATTTCAGACGGTTCGCGCCCCTCCTTGGCCGGTCGCCGGACACGGCGACAGCGTACGACCTGCGCTGGTTCCCCGCGGGTTGCTTCTTCGGGGCCTTTCGTACGCCTGCCGGCATCCGAGAACTCTTCGCGAAAGTGGAACGGCAGCTTCGCGGCTCGCAACGGAAATATCAGACGTTCAATCTGCTTGCGGTGTCTGGGTCGTGAGACTAACCCACAGTGCGTCTTTGCAGGCAGCAGCCCCCGCGACTACAAAACACAGTGATACTTGACGCAAGTCGTCTTCCAAGATTACCCGATC
This sequence comes from Mesorhizobium sp. M7D.F.Ca.US.004.03.1.1, assembly GCF_003998635.1. Taxonomy (NCBI): domain Bacteria; kingdom Pseudomonadati; phylum Pseudomonadota; class Alphaproteobacteria; order Hyphomicrobiales; family Phyllobacteriaceae; genus Mesorhizobium; species Mesorhizobium sp. M7D.F.Ca.US.004.03.1.1. The sequence continues at coordinate 2,991 of NZ_RZQG01000030.1, read as the reverse complement.
CGGATACACAGTTGCGCGCCTCTACCGAACCTTGTCATGACTCGCGTATTCGATCCTTGAGTCAGTTAACTTCTATCTTCGATGGCACGATAGCTAGAATGCCGCTCGGCGATCGCGCTTAGCATCTCCTCGATTATCCGCTAGACAAACCGTGCTTTTTTTGCGAATTATTGGCCACTCTTGCGAGGTGTATCTCTTGTCCCTGCTCCGGATAGAGTTCGTCGCCAATCGGGATCGATGTGGCGCTTGCACTTTGCTTGATGAGCAGGGCGCCGTCATACTAGGTCCATTTCCCCTTGCGGGGCGCTCAAGCGACAAGATTGCCACGCTTCAAAATAACAGACAGCGAACCCCCGTGCTCCGCTTCGGCGATACGCCCACTGGTGGATACCGTGTCTGTCCGGTAGAGCTCGACGAATTGCGGTACCCGCCAGCTGAGTTCGGTGGCTCCGGGATAATTCCTCTTATTCCCATCTCGGACGACGCGGCCTGCGCAGAGGCTATTGGCCGATATTGCTTTGCAATTTTTGGTGGACCACTTGCACCCGACAGAAGTCTTCGCTCCACAGCGGGCGGGCTTCGGATGCATGACGCCGATTTCGCAGCAATCGTCGAGAATATGAAACTTATTTCGTGCACACGATGTAAGATCGTCGAAGTCGCAAGTCTGCCGGACTACGGGATCGTGTTCAACGACTGTAATTGTCAACACGCCGATCCATTGATTGCGCCCGAGTTTCAATCAACCGCCTCTGAAACTTTCCCGTCACATTCATGGGCCGCCAGCGCACTGGCCCTGGGCATGACGGTAACCTTTGCCGCATTGCCGACCTCGGTCTATGCTGACGACAGGACCAAGGCAGTTGAAACCGCCGACAACATCCAGGCGACTTTCCCAGAACGGAATGTTCTATTCGCACAAATTGCCCAAGAAAGCGGCGGATACGCTCGGCTTGCCTACAATTCGGATTCGTCCAGCGTCGAACCACCTGACAATCCGGCTGAACCCGATATTGTAAACTCCGAGACACAAAACGCTTTGCAGGGCGCACCGCCGCCCGAACCTCAGACCTATTCCTCAGAGGTTACGAAAATTAGTAATGAGGTAGTAAAGGACATACCTACTGAAGCGGCATCACAAACGGTCGACGTGTTGAAGTATGCTGCGGAAAAGATGGCAGATTCAAGCGAGGCGGCCAATTGGAGGCCAGCGGTAAGTGTCCTTGATAACGCTGATACCGAGTTCAGTATAAGTAATTATTCGGTAGCATCCGAGGCGTTGGAAGCTCTTGGAAATGCTTTCAAGCTCAAATCAGCTTACGATTCTGGAACTCGAATCGGAACAGCGATAAATGATCTTCAGGCAGGAAAAATCGACATGGTGACCTTCACGCAGCAGGTTGGCCCGGAACCCGCGAAAATTCTTGCTGCATATTCTGGAATTCCGTTCAGCGATCACGTCGTCGATCTAGGCGTCGCAACATTGAATAAGGGCGCGTCGTCCGCGATAGATTTCGGATTCGATATGTACGACAAATATAAGGGTTACGACGTACAACCGGCCCCAGGAGGAAAAAAGTGACAGCATCACGGCCGACGCCAAATAATACCCTGGTCGCTGCAATTTTCCTTGCCACCATAATATTTTCACCACCCGCGTTAGCTGACCCAGCCGATGATATCGTGCTAATACTTGGATACGATAAATATTACGACAACTTATCTTCGTTGACGGTGAATCAAGCAATGGAGAAACTGACAGCTCTAAAGATCCCTGGACCGTCTGACGCTCTGCCGAAACTTGAGGACGATGCCAGATCATATAAAGTTGTTTTTCTAGGAGCAATTGCCAAGTCATACCGTGCCAGGTTCACGCCTTCTGAGCTTGGCAACCTCCTCTCCTTTTACAAAAGCCCTTTGGGACAAAAGGTGGGAGATGTTCAAGGGCCTGTCAAAGATGACGTGGTGGCGGCATCGAGAAATCTCGGCGTGTATATCGGCGTTGAGGCTGCGCAATTAGCAAAGTGACGAGAGGCTCTACGACAGCGCCTCCTTCGTCAGCTCTTTTCATTTGTCGGCAGTGCGAAGGCTATCGATCGAAAAAAGAGACCCATCTCCGCATACGGGCCCTAAGAGCGTCTGCATCGACCAATGCGTCTTTTAGCTTTTCGGCGCCGGTTTTCCTAAATTTCACCCTTGCTGGACTATTCCGCGCGCGCAAACCCAGAAAATGGGCGGTTCGCTCGGCAATTCGCACTGGCCTGTTTGCCAGATCCTCGTAGAAAATTTTCAAAACCCTGTGATGAGCAAAGGCCTTTTCGAAAAATGCCTGGTGCTCCTCAATCTGTTGAATTGAATTAATAATTTCTCCTTCCGTCAAGGCAACCGGTTCCCGCTTGGTAATCGGGCTTGACCAGCCCTCTGCCCATTTTCCTGAAGATTGAGCCTGCTGTTCGGAGACAAGTCTTTTCAGCAAATTTCGCCTTAATAGGTGGATAATCATCACGTTCTCGTCTGACATCAGTGCCTGCAGAACTCGATCCTGCGAAAGTCCGTGACCATAAAGCAATTTGAATCCTGTGGCACTATACCCTTCGGCTTCGCTTCGCTCGCATAGCGCATTCCAAAACGAAACAGGATCGGTCCTTCGAAGTTCCAAAAGAGCAGGAACTTCTTCTACCGAAATATTATCCCATGGGATTACGTCCTTGTTGATATTTACTGGATTGAACAACTCGAATCCGCATTGGCAATCCTCGTAATCCTTCAGCAAGCCGATGAGAAGGTTTGTGCCAGTCCTCTCTCCCGCAATCACCACGAATCTTTGTTTTGTCAGATCTGAACGCTCCGGCTTGTAACGCCCGGTGTATTTTCGACAGACTTGCTCAAGAGCATCCGCAGCCTCAAGATGCATCGCCGGTGAGGGATAGTAATTATTTTCGAGCACTCCCTCTCTTGACGACGCGCCGTCTATCGAGCGCTCGCTCGGCC
>NZ_RZQG01000309.1:0-6326 GCF_003998635.1 Mesorhizobium sp. M7D.F.Ca.US.004.03.1.1 | reverse complement strand
ACGCATAGCGTCTTGATGATCGGCATCTTGGAACGACGGCCGAGCGCCAGCACGATGCCCAGCGGCAGCGACACGGCAATACCGACGAAGGACAGGCTGAGCGTTACCAGCAGCCCGCCCCACAGCGAGGTCTCGACATGTGGCAGGCCAAACATGCCGCCGACCAGCAGGATGAAGGCGACGATCGGCAGCACAAAGAACAGCAGAATGGCATTCAGCCCTTTGCGCGGCACTTTCGGGATGAGCATCGGCACCAGCAGCGCCACGAAGAAGATGGCGACCAGGATCGGCCGCCAGCGCTCCTCGATCGGATAGCGCCCGACCATGAACTGGCCGAACTTGGCATTGACGAAAGCCCAGCAGGCGCCGGTCCAGCCATCCGGCTGGACGCCGCCTTGCGCCACGGTGGCGCATACGGTCCGGTCCGGTCCCGTCCACACAGCGTTGATGAACGCCCAGTTGATGATTTGCGGCAGGATCAGCGCCACCAGCGCGATGCCGGCGATGGTCAGAATGGTGTCGCCGGCAGAAGCGATCAGGTTCTTGCGCACCCACGCACTGAAACCCGTAACGCCGGCTGGCGCCGGCTGCGCCAGCACCATTTCGGTGCGCACCCAGGACATATCATGTTCTTGCATGTCCTTACCTCTCCACCAGCGCCATCTTGGCGTTGAACCAGTTCATCACAAGCGAGGTCAGGAGGCTGATGGCCAGATAGATCACCATCATGATCACCACGCCCTCTACAGCCTGGCCGGTCTGGTTCAGCACCGTACCGGCGGTCGCTGTCAGGTCCGGATAGCCGATGGCGATGGCGAGCGACGAGTTCTTGGTCAGGTTGAGATACTGGCTGGTCAGCGGCGGAATGACGATGCGCATGGCCTGCGGCACGACGACCAGCCGCAGGATCGATCCGGGCCGCAACCCCAACGCACCGGCAGCTTCCGTCTGGCCCTTGCTGACGCCCCTGATGCCGGCGCGTACGATCTCGGCAATGAAGGCGGCGGTATAGCAGGACAGCGCCAGATACAGCGACAGGAACTCCGGCCTGACCTGGAAGCCGCCGGTCAGGTTGAAAGTCGATTGCTTCGGGTAGTCGAAAGTCAGGGGAAAGCCGCTCAGCGCATAGGCGAGCAGCGGCAGCCCGACGATCAGCGCCAAGGCTGTCCACAACACCGGGAATTGCTGGCCGGTCGCCATCTGCCGTTGCCGCGCCTTGCGCGCGACGAACCACGCCATGCCGATGCCGACGAGCAGAGCGACGAAGATCAGCCAGGAGCCGTCGCCCCACACGGCGCGTGGAAAATAGAAGCCGCGCTGGTTGAGGAAGGAGCCGAACGGCAGATTGATGCTGTCGCGTGGTGCCGGCAGCACGGCCAGCACGCCGGAATACCAGAAGAAGATGACCAGCAGCGGCGGGATGTTGCGGAACACCTCGACATAGACCGTGCAGATCTTCCTGATCAGCCAGTTCTGCGAAAGCCGGCCGATGCCGACAATGAAGCCGATGATTGTCGCGGTGATGATGCCGACGATGGCGACGATGACAGTATTTAGGAAGCCGACCAGGATGGCGCGGCCATAGGTCGAATCCGATGAATAAGCGATAGCGCTCTCGCTGATGTCGAAGCCGGCGCGGCCCTTGAGGAAGCCGAAGCCCGAAGCGATGTGAAGGCGCGTCAGGTTGGCAATGACGTTGTGGGCAATCCACCAGACGCCCGCCACCAGCAGAACGACGACCAGCGCCTGGAAGAATATGCCCCGGACTTTCGGATCGTTGATAAAGGAACCGCGGCTGGGCTCCTCGCGAAGAACTTCCTGCGATGCCATTCGACCGTCCCCTGGAAAGAGAAACCGGAAGGCAGACGACCTGCCTCCCGGATCACATTTCGATCAGCGGATCGGCGGAGCGTATTGCAGGCCGCCCTTGGTCCACAGCGCGTTGATGCCGCGCGCGATCTTCAGCGGGCTGCCCGAACCGACATTGCGTTCGAACATTTCGCCATAATTGCCGACGGCCTTGACGATGTTGACGACCCAGTCATTGGAGACGCCGAGATCGGTGCCGATCTTGGTATCGGCTTCCTGGCCGAGCACGCGCTTGATCTCAGGGCTGGCCGAATTCTTCATTTCATCGACATTGGCCTTGGTGATGCCGAGCTCTTCAGCCTGCAACAGCGCGAAATAGGTCCACTTGACGATGTGGTACCACTGGTCGTCGCCCTGGCGAACGGCCGGCCCGAGGGGCTCCTTCGAGATGATCTCGGGCAGCACGACGTGATCGGCCGGCGATCCCAGCGTCAGGCGAATGCCATAGAGGCCCGACTGATCGGTGGTGTAGACGTCGCAGCGGCCGGCGTCATAGGCAGCGTTGACCTCTTCCAGCTTTTCGAAGACGACCGGATTGTACTCCATCTTGTTGGCCTTGAAGTAGTCGGCGAGGTTGAGCTCGGTGGTCGTGCCGCTCTGCACGCAGACGGCGGCGCCGGAAAGCTGCAACGCGGAATTGACGCCCGGCAGCTTCTTGGCATTGATCATGAAACCCTGGCCGTCATAGTAGGTGACGCCGATGAAATTCAGGCCAAGTGCCGTGTCGCGGTTGATCGTCCAGGTGGTGTTGCGCGACAGGATGTCGATCTCGCCGGACTGCAGCGCGGTGAACCGCTCCTTGGCGCTGAGCGGCGTGAACTTGACCTTGGTGCCGTCACCAAAGACGGCGGCCGCGACAGCGCGGCAGAAATCCGCGTCGATGCCTTGCCAGTCACCCTTGTCGTCTGGCGCCGAGAAACCGGCGAGGCCGGTCGAGACGCCACACTGGATGAAGCCCTTCGCCTTGACGGTGTCGAGCGTGGTTGCCGACGCGGCCGACGCCACCAACCCAAGCGTGGCGGCGCCAAGAATGCCGATAGCAATATGTTTCATGACCCACAGACCCTTCTTCTGTTTTTCAGGGCAAACCCTGATTTTTTTCCCGTGTGAACGCAGTTCCCATTCCGGCCCATTCCCGGAACCCCGCATCGTAACCGACGCGCCGCCTCCCATTCACAAATGTCATCGAAGGCGATAATTCCTGTGAGGTCAAGGGAAATGACCGAAACCGAAAGAGTTTGAAAACCGATTGCCGCAAATGCCTGATTTACAGACAAACGCGCCCGCGATTTGGTCAGTAGCGCAAATAAAGGCGGCAAAGCTCATTCAATGCCAATGCGAGGCCAATGCGGACCGCGGTAGCGAAATCCTTCCCAGGCAACATCTCGGCGTTATTGACCTCAATGCGCAATGAATTGCCATATCCAAAGACTGTCATCTGTCAGTTGCGGGCCAATACTGGCCGGAGACAAGGGCTGTTCTCAAAGGGCTCGAAAGACGAACCAGGCGCCGATCGCAGCCATCAACGCGCCCGAGACGCGCGGGATCAACTGCCCGGTCGGGACCGTCTTCTCCAGGAGAACAAGGATGGCGATGCCGGCGATCCACAGCACGTTCATGACGCCACCGACGAACAGCAGAGCCATCAGGGCCCAGCAGCAACCCAGACAATAGGCGCCGTGATCGATGCCGAGCCGAAGCGCGCCGAGCGGAGCGGAACGGAACCCGCCATGGCTGGCGAGGAACGCGATCGGCGCCTGACATTGGCGCAGGCAGACGCCCTTCATCGGCGTCCATTGATAGAGACCAGCGGCGATCAGGACGAGGCCACCGAGGATCGCGCTGTCGGTCGCCATCGAGGGATCGAGCAAGGCGAGACGGGCGAGCAGCCATTGCGCACCGGTTGCCAGGACGCTGAAGACGACCCAGACGGCAAGATAGCCGGCAAAAAACCATCCCGTCGAAGCGATGGGCCGGCCATCCGCGTGCGCCTTGCGGCCGACACCGGCATAGAGCAGCAACATCGGTGCGACCGAAGGCGTCATCATGCCGACCATCATCACCGCCCACATTGTGAAGATGAAAGCGAAATCGGCCGATGACCAGGTCCGGAACCCGGGCGCCACGGTGGCGCCCATGTCCATGCCGCCCGTGTCCATGGTCGACATGTCCATTCCAGCTATGTCGCCGCCTGTGCTGCCCGGTACGGGGGAACCGGGCATGACCATGTCGGCGGTGAGCCACAGCACATAGACCCAGGCGAGCAAGGCAATCACGACGAGCGCGGCCGTCACGACTGCGCGATCGCGCCGCAGCACCGCCTCGAGGGCCGTGTCGCCCATTGGATCAGGTCAATGCACGATGCCGCTCTGCGTGAGATGCAGATTGGCGAAATGGCTGTGCGTATCGGCCAGCTCGAACTTGATCGGGCCCGTCGCCTTGGTCCAGCCACGCCCGACCTCGGCGATCACGTATTCAAAGCCGTGCGGCAGGTCGATGCGCGCCTGATGCTCGGCGCCGGTGACCGGATTCTTGATCGGCTCGCCATGGCCGTCGGTTACGCCCTTGACGTGCAGCCGCCCGGTTCGCGCGTCGACGTCGACCTTGAATTCGATCGGGGCAAAGATCGGATCGTGGAATTTCTCCAGCGTGGTCGAAAAGACCTGGAATATCGTTGCGCCTGGTTCGGTGTCGAGACCGCCCAATATGCGGAGCAGCGCTGCACGTTGGGCTTCGGTCGCCCGCTCGTCGATAACCACCGCGGCTTCGCCCCTGCCCTGGTGTATGGCGCCGGGCCAGCTGAAAATCCCGACGAACCGCAGTCCGTCGAGCTTGGTGTCGCCATGATGGCCGCTCTCGATTTCCATGCCAGCGACCGCCTGGCAGAATCCGTATGTCGGCATGGCGTTGAACTGGCACGGGCAGCCATAGGCGCAGTTGCAGTTGATGAATTCGCGCGCCTTCATTGTCCATTTGACGTCCGGCATGGCATTCCTCCCTTGCCGCGCTCACGCTCTGTGAGCGCGATCCGGATCGTAGAGGACCAGAAGGTGAACCGGCAACAACCATCCGGCAGCATCTGATCGAAGCAATCCGGCGATTAATATTAGCAATATACCATATACCTTTCACCGCCGCCCACAATAGGCCGATCGGCGGAGACTGGCGCAGCGCCGACAATGCGCCGCGGGGGTCATGCCGCACCCCGCATCGCCGGCTTTTGCCGCGACGAATTGGCATATTCGAAGTCCATCTCCTGGCGGACGGTGGCTGTTGCACGGTCCATGACGCCGCACTATGGCTAGCGGCTTGTCAAACAAGGCGATGCAGAATGGCGAAAGACGGCAGCGAGCACTTTAGCGGCGGGATCGGCATCAACACGCGGCTTGCCCATTCGGGCAACAATCCGCATGACTATTTCGGCTTCGTCAATCCGCCGGTGGTGCATGCCTCGACCGTGCTTTTTCGTGACGCGGCTTCGATGGCGGCACGCAGCCAAAAATACACCTACGGCACGCGCGGCACACCTACGACCGATGCGCTTGCCCACGCCATAGACGCGCTGGAAGGCTCGGCCGGCACGATCCTGGTGCCGTCGGGTCTTGCAGCGGTGACCGTGCCGCTGCTCGCCTTCGTGTCGGCGGGCGACCATCTGCTGATCGTCGATACCGTCTATCATCCGACCCGCAACTTCGCCGACACGATGCTGAAGCGGCTGGGCGTCGAGGTCGAGTACTACGCCCCCGATGTCGGCGCCGGCATCGCCGCGTTGATCAAGCCCAACACCAAGGTGGTATTCACGGAATCGCCAGCCTCCAACACGTTCGAGGTGCAGGACATCCCGGCTATCGTCAAGGTGGCGCACGCCGCAGGCGCCATCGTCATGATGGACAATACCTGGGCGACGCCGCTTTATTTCCGTCCGCTCGACCATGGTGTCGACATCTCCATCCATGCGGCGACGAAGTACCCGGCCGGCCATTCCGACGTGCTGCTTGGCACGGTGTCGGCCAATGACAGCTGCTGGAAGCATCTTTACGAAAGCTTCTGCACGCTTGGCTGTTGCGCCGGGCCAGACGACGTCTACCAGGTGCTGCGCGGCCTGCGCACCATGGGCGTGCGCCTGGAGCACCATCAGCGCAGCACGCTTGCCATCGCCTCCTGGCTCGAGGGCCAGAAGGGCGTGGCGCGCGTGCTCCACCCTGCCCTTCCCAGCCATCCGGACCACGATCTGTGGAAGCGCGACTTCTCCGGCTCGAGCGGCATCTTTTCCATCGTGCTTGCCGGCGGCGGCCAGAAGCAGCAGCACGCCTTCCTGGACGCGCTGCGGATCTTCGGTCTCGGCTACTCCTGGGGCGGCTATGAGAGCCTTGCCGTGCCGGTCTGGCTCGGCGACCGCGTTGTTGCAAAAGCGCCCTATGAGGGCCCGTTGATCCGCCTGCAGATCGGCCTCGAGG
>NZ_RZQG01000308.1:0-6327 GCF_003998635.1 Mesorhizobium sp. M7D.F.Ca.US.004.03.1.1 | reverse complement strand
GATCTACCCGGGCGACCTGCACGAGGATTTCATCCGCTCGTCGGGTCCCGGCGGCCAGAACGTCAACAAGGTGGCGACGGCAGTGCAGCTGCGCTTCGACGCGGCCAACGCAACGGGCCTGTCGGAGCGCGTGCGCGAGCGGACGATCAAGCTTGCCGGCCAGCGTGCCACCAAGGACGGTGTCATCGTCATCGAAGCGGGCCGCTTCCGCACCCAGGAACAGAACCGGGCGGACGCTCGGGCACGGCTTACGGCACTGGTCGCCAAGGCCGCCGAACCGCCGCCGCCGCCGCGCAAGAAGACGCGGCCGTCGAAAGGCGCCGTGGAGCGACGGCTGAAGAGCAAGGCCGGACGCGGCACGATCAAGAAACTGCGCGGCCGGGTGGAGAACGATTAAGCACCACACCAATCGCGTGCACAAAACGGCTTCCCATTTTGAACCGCAGATGCAAGGTTCCACCATTGCCACAGCAAGGGAGACCAAAGATGGGCATGTTCGATTTCGTCAAGAGCGTCGGCAAGAAACTGGGCATCGGTAGCGACGAAGAAGCCGCACCCACTGCCGACACGCTCAAGAAGGAACTTGATTCGCACAAGCTCGGCACCGATGGTGTCGAGGTCGTCGTCAAAGGCGACACAGCGGTGCTGAAGGGTGTGGTCAAGGATCAGTCGATCTTCGAAAAAGCGGTCATCGCCGTCGGCAACACGCTCGGCGTCTCCAAGGTGCAGGCGGACGAGTTGCAGGTCGCACCAGAGGCCGGCACGGCAGCTGCCCCGGCCAAGGAGCCAACCTTCTACACCGTCCAGAAGGGCGACAACCTCTGGAAGATCGCCGAGAAGAGCTACGGCAAGGGCAAGGGTGCGAAGAACACGATCATCTTCGAGGCCAACAAGCCGATGCTGACCCATCCCGACAAGATCTATCCAGGCCAGGTGCTGCGCATTCCAGATATCGCCTGATCAAGGCGATTGCCAATTAGGCATGAGCGGCGGCTTTCGGGTCGCCGTTTTCTTTTGATCGTGACATTTTGCGGTTCCGAACCATCCAGGAGGTGACCTAACCCGTGCTCGTCCTGCCCAAAGGCGTCCGCCACATGCCGGCCTACCTGTCACGCAGCGTGCAGGAAGCGCTGGTCGAGGACGTGAGAAGCATTGTGCAGCAGGCGCCGCTGTTCGTGCCGGCCATGCCGCGCACGGGCAAGGAGATGAGTGTGCGCATGACCAATTGCGGCCCGCTCGGCTGGGTCACAGACAAGGAGCATGGCTATCGCTACCAGCCGACGCACCCGGTGACCGGAGCGCCATGGCCGCCAATCCCGGAGGCGCTGCTTGAGCTATGGCGGCAGGTCTCGGGCTATCCGCACCCGCCGGAAGCGTGCCTCATCAATTTCTACACGCCGGACGCAAAAATGGGCCTGCATCAGGACCGCGACGAGGCCGATTTTTCGGCGCCGGTCGTCTCCGTCTCATTGGGCGACGATTGCCTGTTCAGGGTCGGTCAGACGACGCGTGAGGGCGGCACAAAGTCGTTCCGGCTGAAAAGCGGCGACGTCGTGGTGCTCGGCGGCGAGGGCCGCCTGTGCTTCCACGGCGTCGATCGAATCTACCCGTCGACCTCGGCGCTGCTGAAAAATGGCGGGCGGATCAATCTGACGCTGCGGCGGGTGACGAAGCCGGCCGTCACAGCTTCCTGAGCGCCACTTCCTCGATCAGGTGATCGGCACCCTTGCGCAGGATGAGGTCGGCGCGGGCTCGCGTCGGCAGGATGTTCTCGCGCAGATTCTTCAGGTTGATGTTGGTCCACAGGCCTTCGGCGATGGCGCGGGCTGAATCCTCCGAGAGCTGCGAATAGCGGTGAAAGAAGGAGTCCGGATTGCGGAAGGCCGTCTCGCGCAGCCGCATGAAGCGGGAAATGTACCACTGGTGGATCAGCTTCTCGTCGGCATCGATGTAGATGGCGAAGTCGAAGAAGTCCGACAGGAAGGGCACGATCTTGCCGTCCTGCGGCAGCTTGCCGGGCTGCAGGACATTGATGCCTTCGAAGATCAGGATGTCGGGCCGGTCGATGGTGACGAACTCGCCGGGAATGACGTCATAGGTCAGGTGCGAATAGACCGGCGCGCGGACATTGGGCAGCGCCGACTTGATGCCCGAGAGGAAGCGCAGCAGCGCGCCGACATCGTAGCTATCGGGAAAACCCTTGCGTTCCATCAGGTTCTCGCGGCGCAGCACCTCGTTGGGCAGCAGGAACCCGTCGGTGGTGATGAGGTCGACCTTGGGGCTCGAGGGCCAGCGCGCCAAAAGTTCCTTCAACACACGCGCCGTGGTCGATTTGCCGACCGCGACGGAACCGGCGATGCCGATGATGAAAGGCGTCTTGACGATGTCCACCGCGTTGAAGAAGGCCTGGCGTTGCCTGAAAAGCAGCTGGCTCGCTTCGACATGCGCGGACAAAAGCCGCGACAGCGACAGATAGATGCGCTTGACCTCTTCGAGGTCGACAGGGTCGTTGAGCGAGCGCAGACGGCGGAATTCATCCGCGCTCAGCGTCAGCGGCGTGTCGGCACGGAATTGCGACCATTGATCGGCGGAGAAGAAACGAAAGGGGGAATATTTCTCGGTTGGCGCGAGCTGATCCATCGAGATACCTGCCCTCCTCGCGGTCAGCCCTTGGGCCGTGAAGCCTTCTCGGCGATGCCCGAACGCCCGGTGCGGCCTTCGAGTTCCCTAAGCACGTCGCTCAGCGGAACCCCGGAGAGGCCGAGAACGACGAGCCAATGATATATAAGATCGGCACTTTCCGAAACGAGGGCCGGTTTGTCGCCCTTGACGGCGGCAATCACCGTCTCGACCGCCTCTTCGCCAAGCTTCTGCGCCGCCTTGTCGATGCCGCGCGCGAACAGTTTTGCCGTCCAGGAATCCGGATCACCGGAATGGGCGCGTTCCCCAACGATTTTTTCCAGATCTGACAGCGAAAACTCAGCCATGGCCGTCATCTATCTGCTTGTTTAAGCATGATCTTTTTCCGAAAACCGGTTCCCACTTTTCGGGACCATGCTTTAAGACCGATTACCGAGGGAGTCCAGCCGCATCGGCAGCCCCGCGGCGGCCATATGCGCCTTGGCCTGCGCTATCGTGTAGGTGCCGAAATGGAAGATGGAGGCGGCCAGCACCGCTCCGGCGTGACCATCGCGAATGCCTTCGACCATGTGATCGAGCGTGCCTACACCGCCGGAAGCGATCACCGGCGCGCGCACCGCATCCGCAATCGCGCGGGTCAGCGCGATGTCGTAGCCGGCCTTGGTGCCGTCACGATCCATCGACGTCAGCAGGATCTCGCCGGCGCCGCGATCGACCATTTGGCGCGCAAACTCGACCGCATCGATGCCGGTCTTCTCGCGCCCGCCATGGGTGAAGATCTCCCAGCGATCGGCCTCGCTGGCTCCAGACACTTTCTTGGCGTCGATGGCGACGACGATGCACTGGTTGCCGAACTTGTCGGCGGCCTCGGCGACGAAATCCGGGTTCTTCACCGCCGCCGTGTTGATCGACACCTTGTCGGCGCCGGCCAGCAGCAGCTTCCTGATGTCGGCGACCTGACGCACGCCGCCGCCGACGGTCAGCGGCATGAAGCATTGTTCGGCGGTGCGGGCGATGACGTCGAAGATGGTCTCGCGATTGTCGGACGACGCGGTGATGTCGAGGAAGCAGAGCTCGTCGGCGCCGGCCGCGTCATAGGCCTTGGCCGCCTCGACCGGGTCGCCGGCGTCGATGAGATCGACGAAATTGACGCCCTTGACGACACGGCCGTTCTTGACGTCGAGGCAGGGGATGACACGGGCTTTGAGCATCAGCGGCCCTCTATCGTGGCGATAAGATCGTTCAGCAACTGGCCGACCAGCGGCGGAACATCGGACTGCCCGTCGAAAGCCGGGTCGTAGGCGGAGACGGTGATGCCGACGACCGGCACCGCAAGCGCCATAGCGCAAGCCGCGTCGCGCAACTGTTCCGGGCTCGGCCCGCCTGATGTGACGTAGCGGTTGGCCTGCAACTCCCGGGGATCGTGCACGTCTAGATCGAGATGCATGTGCACGCGTTTGGCCCCGGCGGTCTTCAGTCTTTCGGTCGCCTGGGCCACTCCTGGACATTCCGTCCGGACGATCGGCAATGTCTCGAGAAGCCGTTTTTCCGCCGGATCGAGATCACGCGCGTTGACGAGCACACAGCGCGACGGATCGATCGGCTTGAAGCCGGGAATTGCCGCCGCCATCGGCCGCCAGCACAGGCCGAGCACAGTCGCCAGCGCCATGCCATCGAGAAAGCCATAGACGGATGTCTCGGGCGTGTTGAGGTCGCCATGTTGGTCGGCCCAGATGATCGCATCGGCGGCTTCGCCGGCGACAGCACCGGCACTGGTCAGGCAATTTCCGGCAAGGACGATGGGAAACCGGCCGGCGTCACGAGCAAGGCGAACCTCGGCTGCAACCGCGTTGCAGACGGCAAAGCCGGTGGCGATCTCGCGCTCCTGGATGTCTCCGACCCTGCCGATGTCTTCCACCGTAACGTCATGGCCGGCCATGGTCAGGGCGTCGACGAGACCGCCTGATATCAGCGCGTCCGGACCCTGGCCCATGCCGCCATGATAGTGGCCGCTGTCATAGGAGGCCAGGATGATGGAGATTTTCACGGTCGCGTCTCCGCCGTCGCCCTGCCTTGCAGGATCGCCAGAGCCTCCGCCGGATCGATGCGGCCGTCATAGAGCGCGCGGCCGGAAATCGCGCCTTCGAGCTTTTGCGCGTCGGGCATGGTCATACGCACGATGTCGGCGATCGAGGCGAGGCCGCCAGACGCGATGACCGGGATCGAGACGGCATCGGCAAGGTCGATGGTGGCGTCCCAGTTGATGCCGGTTAGCACGCCGTCGCGGTCGATGTCGGTGTAGATGATGGCGGCGACGCCGGCGCCCTCGAATTTCTTCGCCAGTTCGATGACGCCGAGGCTCGACGCCTCGGCCCAACCCTCCACGGCCACCTTGCCGCCCTTGGCGTCGATGCCGACGGCCACCTTGCCCGGGAAGGCCTTGCAGGCCTGCTTGACCAGATCGGGATCGCGCACCGCCACCGTGCCGAGGATGACGCGGGCCAGCCCGCGATCGAGCCAGTCCTCGATCTGCGCCAGCGTGCGGATGCCGCCGCCGAGCTGCACCGGGTTCTTCGTCGCCTTGAGGATGGCGCCGACCGCTGCACTGTTGACGCTCTGGCCCTGGAAGGCGCCGTTGAGGTCGACGACATGCAGCCATTCGAAGCCCTGTTGCTCGAAGGCTTTGGCCTGGGCTGCCGGGTCGTCATTGTAGATGGTGGCGGTGGCCATGTCGCCGTGCTTGAGGCGCACGCATTGGCCGTCCTTGAGGTCGATGGCGGGGAAAAGGATCATCCGTTCAGGCGCCTTCAACGATGACGAAATGGCCTGATGAGGCGGCAAGCCGGAATTTCGAGGCATGCTGATATTCCGGCGAATGATAGCATTCGACCGCCTTGTCGTAGGATTCGAACTCCACCAGGACGTGACGATTCCCGGTTGGTCCTTCGGGATTCTCATAGCGCCCGGCGCGCACGGGGAATTTCGCACCGTATTTGGCAAAGGCGACGGCATTCGCCTCGATGTACCGCTTGTAAACCTCTGGATCGCGGACATCGACCATCGCCATCCAGTAGCCCTTCTTGCTCATGGTTTATCCCTTTGCTTGAGCATGATCTCGGGACAAACGGGAACCGTTTGTCCGAGAAAACCGGGGGCCACTTTTCGGGATCATGCTCTACGGCCTCCAGCGCAGGAAATTGGTGATCAGGGCAAGGCCGAGCGCCTGGCTCTTTTCCGGATGAAACTGCGTGCCGACGAGATTGTCACGGGCGACGGTGGCCGTCCCCGGACCGCCATAGTCGGCGACCGCCAGGACTTCGTCCGCCTTGCGCGCATCGAGATGGTAGGAATGGACGAAATAGGCGTGCAGCCCTGTGGTTCCGGTTGGAATGCCGGCAAACAGCGGATGCTGGCGCTTAAGCTCGATCGTGTTCCAGCCGATCTGCGGGATCTTCAGCGCCGGATCGGCTGGCGTGATCTCCTTGACGTCGCCTGATATCCAGCCGAAGCCGTTGGTAATTGTCTTTTCCAGGCCGCGCTCAGACATCAGCTGCATGCCGACGCAGATGCCGAGGAAGGGCCGGCCCTTGGAGATGGCCACCTCTTCGACCGCTTCCCACATGCCATCGACGGCATGCAAGCCGGCCGCGCAGTCGGCATAGGCGCCGACGCCGGGCAGGACGATAC
>NZ_RZQG01000307.1:0-6351 GCF_003998635.1 Mesorhizobium sp. M7D.F.Ca.US.004.03.1.1 | reverse complement strand
GTCTGCAACTCGCCGAGACGGCGCATGTTGCGCTTGCGCCGCGCCGTCACGCCGTAGCGCAGCCAGTGCTCCTCACGCACGATCTGGCGGCCGAGCTTGTGCTGCTCGCGCTCTTCTTCTTCCAGCACCAGGTCGCGCCATTCCTCGAAATGGCCAAAGCCTTTGTCCAGCCGGCGGGTCTGGCCGCGATCGAGCCAGACGGTGGCGCGCGACACGCGCTCGAGAAAGCGGCGGTCGTGCGAGATGACGATCAGTGCCGAGGAGGTGCGGATGAGCTCCTCTTCCAGCCATTCGATCACCGACAGATCGAGATGATTGGTCGGCTCATCAAGCAGCAGGATGTCCGGCTCCGGCGCCATGACGCGGGCAAGGGCGGCGCGCCTCGCTTCGCCGCCCGAAAGATCGTTCGGCCGCTCCTCGCCCGACAGGCCGAGATGCTCCATCAGATAGCTGGCGCGGTAGGGATCGTCGGCGGGGCCAAGTCCGGCCTCGACATACGCGCGAACGGTCGCAAAACCCTCCATGTCGGGCATCTGCGGCAGGTATCGAACGGTTGCCGAAGGCTGGCGGAACACCTCGCCGTCCTGCGGCTCGATCAGGCCAGCGGCGATCTTCAGCAGCGTCGACTTGCCGGACCCGTTGCGGCCGACCAGGGCGATCTTGTCGCCGGCCGAAGCGGTCAAGGCGGCGCCATCGAGCAGCGGCGTGCCGCCAAAGGTCAGCTTTATCCCGTCGAGGTTGAGAAGGGGCGGGGCCATGTCAGCTTTCAGGGAAGGGATAGGGATGAGCGAGCAGCATCGCGCGGCCATGATCCAGCGCGATTTCGAGGTGGCCCTTGACCTCGTTGGAGATGGTCAGCGACGAACCGAACGCCACTTTGACGTTGTTCAGCGGCCATTTGGCGCCGGTGACGGTCAGGCCGGCAAGCTCGGAAAAGCCGAGTACCGAAAACAGCGTGCCGTCGGCATAGTCGAAGCCAGCCGTTCCGTGCAGCAGGGGAACGCCTTCCTGGGCGCCGCTGGTCAAAAGCACATCGGTTCCGGCCTCGGCCAGCCGCAGGGCTAGCGCCAGATGCAGGAAAGCGTGATCGGCGCGCTTGCCGCCGAAGGCGCCGGCGAGCACCAGGCTGGTCGCACCGCGCTCCAGTGCGGCGGCGATGGCCAGTTCGCCATCGGTCTGGTCCTTTTCCGCCGGGAAGGTCCGGCGCGGCACGGAAGCGAGATCGTCAGGCAGGTTGGCCGGCACCGAATCGAAATCACCCACCCACAGCTCCGGCACGAGACCCAGCAGCCGCGCATGGCCGATGCCGGCGTCGGCGGCGATGACGCGGGAGCCTTCGACCTGGCGGTCGAGCCGTGGCGTGCGGATGAGATCGCCGCCAAGCAGGATGGTGAATGTGCTCATATCGTGTGGCCCTTACCAGCCCGGCACGGGAAACGGAAGGCGGCAAACTCCCACTTGCGTGGGGGATCGGCCCGGCCTATGTGTCGAAACGCTCTAACGGGGTGCCGGACGCGATCTTCGCGGACCGGCTGAGAGGCAATCTCGCCAACCCGCTGAACCTGATCCGGTTTGTACCGGCGGAGGGATTAGACGTTTCGGACAGTCCGACGCCTCAATTCCTTTCAATTCGAACGAAGGAGGCGCCGATGCGCACGCTTTTATATTCTCTTGTCTCAGCAATGACCGTGGTCCTGTCCGGACCGGCCTTGGCCAAGGACAAGCTCACCGTCTACACCTATGAGAGTTTCACCGCCGACTGGGGTCCGGGTCCCGTGGTGAAGAAGGAATTCGAGGCCGAATGCGGCTGCGATGTCGAATTCGTCTCGGTCGCCGATGGCGTCGCGCTGCTCAACCGCGTCAAGCTCGAAGGCGCGTCGACCAAGGCCGATATCGTGCTTGGCCTCGACACCAATCTTACCGCCGATGCCAAGGCGTCAGGCCTGTTCGCACCGCATGGCGCGGTGACCGACGTCAATGTGCCGGGCGGTTGGAGCGACGACACTTTTGTCCCCTTTGATTACGGCTATTTCGCTGTCGTTTACGACACCGAGAAGCTGAAGACGCCGCCGAAGAGCCTGAAGGACTTGGTCGAAGGCAGTGCCGACGACAAGATCGTCATCCAGGATCCGCGCACCTCGACGCCCGGCCTCGGCCTGCTTCTGTGGGTCAAGTCGGTCTATGGCGACAAGGCGCCGGAGGCCTGGGCCAAGCTCAAGCCGAAGGTGCTGACGGTGACGCCGGGCTGGAGCGAGGCCTATGGCCTGTTCACGAAGGGCGAGGCGCCGATGGTGTTGTCCTACACGACGTCGCCGGCCTACCACATGGTCGCCGAGAACACCGAGCGCTATCAGGCGGCCTCCTTCGAGGAGGGCGAGTATCTGCAGATCGAGGTGGCGGGCATCACCACGACAGGGGCCAAGAATCCGCTGGCGGCAAAGTTCATGGCCTTCATGACCGGACCGAAATTCCAGGATGCCATCCCCGAGACCAACTGGATGTTCCCGGCAGGCAAGACCGACAAGCCGCTCAACCCGGCCTTTGACAAATTGGTCAAGCCAACCAAGACCTTGCAGTTCAGCCCGCAAGAGGTCGCCGCCAACCGCAAGGCCTGGGTGGATGAGTGGCTGGCGGTGATGAGCAAGTAGGCAGCGCGATGACGCCGGCGTATTCCACGGATTCCCGCGTCAGCGCCGGCATTGTCGCGCTCGCCGCAATCGCGCTGCTGATCGGCGGCGCGTTTGCTGGCCTGCTTTTCGAGGGCGCCCATGATTTCTCGGGCGCTTGGGCAGCCTTCGATCCCTATCTGTTGCGCGTCATTCGCTTCACGCTCTGGCAAGCGGCGCTGTCGACGCTGCTTTCCGTCGTGCCGGCGCTGTTCGTGGCGCGCGCTCTGTCGCGGCATCCACGCTTCTTTGGCCGCGCCTTCATCCTGCAGCTCTTCGCCGTACCATTGGCGCTGCCGGCCATCGTCGCGGCCCTCGGCATCCTGGCGCTTTATGGCCGCGCCGGCTATTTCGCCGGCGTGCTCGCCGTGATCGGCGGCGGAAGCTGGCCGGGGATCTATGGCCTGTCCGGCATTCTCGTCGCCCATGTCTTCTTCAATCTGCCGTTGGCGACGCGGCTGTTCCTCGAGGCGCTGCAAACGATTCCAGCCGACCAATGGCGGCTGGCGAGCCAGCTTGGCATGTCGGCGCGGCCGGCGTTCCGGCTGATCGAATGGCCGACGCTGCGTGCCGCCATGCCAGGAGTCGCCGGGCTGGTGTTCATGCTCTGCATCACATCCTTCACGATCGTGCTGATACTGGGCGGCGGGCCGGCCGCGACGACGCTGGAGGTCGGCATCTACCAGGCGCTTCGTTTCGATTTCGATCCCGCACGCGCGGTGACGCTGACGCTGCTGCAGATCGCCTTAACCTTTATCGTGGTGCTGGCACTGACGCGGCTAGGCGCCAATGTGGTCGGCGATACTAACCTGCCGGTCGCGCAACGCCGCTATCTCTTAGTCAACGGGGCCGAGACCTGGCTGAACGCAATGCTCATCGTCTTGGCGTTGCTGTTCGTCGTCGGGCCGATGGCGGCGACGGTGACGGCCGGGTTGGGCGCCGATCTCGGCCGGCTGGCCGGTGAGGCCACCGTCCGGCAGGCGACGCTGACCAGCATGGTGCTGGCCTTCCTGTCGGCGCTGCTTTCGGTGACGCTGTCGCTGTCGCTGACCATGGCGCGGCGGGCCCTAGCGCTGAACCGCCGGGCTGGCCGCAAGACAATGCTCGAGCATGCCACCGATACTGGGGCCGGCTTTGTCCTGGTCGTGCCGCCGATCGTCGTTGGCGCCGGCTGGTTCCTGTTGCTGCGCCATGTCGGCGATGTCTTCGCCATTGCCCCGATCATGGTCGTCACCGTCAATGCGGTGATGGCGATGCCGTTCGCCCTGCGCGCCATCCGTCCCGCCTATGATGCGGCGAGCGAGCGTCACGAACGGCTCTGTGCACAGCTCGGCATTGCTGGCTGGAACCGGCTGATGCTGGTCGACTGGCCGTCGCTGCGGCGGCCGCTCGCCACGGCCTTCGCCTTCGCCATGGCGCTATCGCTCGGCGATCTCGGCGTCATTGCCTTGTTCGGCAGTGATTCCGTGCAGACATTGCCCTACCTTCTCCTGGCGCGGATGGGCAGCTACCGCACCGAGGACGCCGGCGGCCTGGCATTGCTGCTCGGCCTCGTCTGCCTCGCGTTGATCGTGGCGGCGCACTGGCTGGGAAAGGAGAAGGTCCGGGATGCCTGAGGGGGTGGCCAGCGGGCCTGAAAAGGGCGCACCGGTGCGGCTGGACAAGGTGTCGTTCAGCTATGGCGAAGCGCCGCTTGTCTTCGACGTCGATTTCGCCACGGCAAAGATCAACGCCATCATGGGGCCGAGCGGTTCTGGCAAGTCGACGCTGCTCAATCTGGTCGCCGGCTTCGAGACTCCACAATCGGGCCGCGTGCTGATCGGCGGGGCCGATGTCAGCGCCGAGCCGCCTTCAGCTCGGCCGGTGTCGATGGTGTTCCAGGAAAACAATCTCTTTGCCCATCTTTCCGTCGAGCAGAATGTCGGGCTCGGCCGCTCGCCATCCTTGCGGCTGACAGAAGCGGACCGCGCCGCGATCGCCGGGGCGCTTGCGCGTACCGGTCTTGCCGGCAAGGAACGACGCCTGCCGCGCGAACTCTCCGGCGGGGAACGCCAGCGCGTCGCCCTGGCCCGGGTTCTGGTGCGCGACCGGCCGGTGCTGCTGCTCGACGAACCCTTCGCCTCGCTCGGTCCGGCGCTGCGTGACGACATGCTGGATCTGGTCGCCGCCGTTCATGCCGAGCGGGGCATGACGGTACTGTTCGTCACCCATCAGCCAGAAGACGCCCGCCGCATCGGCGAGCATATCGTGTTTCTCGACAATGGGTTGGTTGCCGCAACCGGCAAGGCGGATGATTTCTTTGCCGGGGCTGGTCCGGAAGCGTTCCGGCGCTATATCGGCGCAGGTGCCGGGGGTGCTGTATCACGAGATGTTGCCCGGAAGCGGACATAATTTACGGTCAAACCGGTTCCGGGCGATGTGGCGCTTGCTTGCCATGACTGGAGGAGTGTGGCTAGGTCCGCCCTACTGGTCCGGCATAGGACGTGATTTGCCTGCAGTATCCGCCGCTCGCCCCTGAGGGACGGGCAACGGATACTGCAGCAGTTTGAGATATATAGCGCATGACACATTCCGAAGATCGCCCCCGATTTTCGTGATCATGCGCCGGGACCCGAAAGGAAGCCGTTCTGGCGATCGGCGCTAATACACTAGGAATGAAACCGCTGGCGCGCTTTCTTGCGCTGGCCGGCTTTGCCGTGGCGCTGGCGAGTTGCCAGATGTTCACGCCGCCGGCGGTTCAGGAATCCGGCTTCCAGCCATCCGACAAGCCGATCACCGTCGACAATGTCGGCGCCAACAACAAGCTCGCCGAATTGGCCAAGGCGCAGCATCCGCGCATCCTGGCAACCTATGGCGGCGAATATTCCGATCCCAAGCTGGAGCGCATGGTTGCCAAGGTGGTCGGCAATCTGACCGTGGTCTCGGCCAATCCGACGCAGACCTATCGCATCACCATCCTGAATTCGCCCAACGTCAACGCCTTCGCGCTGCCGGGCGGCTATCTCTACATCACGCGCGGCCTGTTGGCGCTGGCCAATGATTCGGCCGAGCTTGCCGCGGTCATCGCGCATGAGATGGGCCACGTCACCGCCAATCACGGCCTGCAGCGCCAGCAGCTCGAGGCCGAGGAAGGCCTGGCGACCAAGGTGGTTTCCGACGTGCTTGGCGACAGCCCAACCGCCAAGGCGGCGCTGATCCGCGGCAAACTCAGGCTCGCCCAGTTCTCGCGCAACCAGGAGCTGGAAGCCGACGCCATCGGCATCAAATCGATCGGCGAAGCCGGCTACGATCCTTTCGCCGCCGGCCGCTTCCTGCAGTCGATGTCGGCCTATACCGATTTCCGTTCGATCAGCGGCGCCACCGATGCCAGCCTCGACTTCCTGGCCACGCACCCCAACACGCCGCAGCGCATCGATCTGGCGCAGCGCCATGCCCGCCAGTTCGGCGCGCCAGGCTTCGGCACGCGCGACCGCGATTCCTTTCTCGCCGGCATAGACGGCCTGCTCTATGGCGACACACCCGAGGAAGGCTATGTGCGCGGCGAAACCTTCCTGCATCCGGGCCTTGGCGTGTCCTTCTCGGTGCCGCAGGGCTTCATCATCGACAATTCGGCGGCGGCAGTGACGGCAACCGGTCCCGGTGACATGGCGATCCGCTTCGACGGCGTCTCGATCGACAAGAACCG